>DAOTAC010000128.1:0-6587 GCA_035382325.1 Bacillota bacterium
AAGGCGCAGATAGGCCAGCTGTCGCTGAAGCTAGAGGATGCAGTGACGGCCATTGCATCTGCCAGGGCATGGGCTGAGGCTGCGATTGCCTCCGGATTCGAGGCCGAGCGCATAGCTCGTGAAAAGGACCTGGCCGACCTGCGAGCGGAACTTGCGAGCCTAACGGCACTCCAGGACGATATGGCTCAATCCTCCGCTCTGGCCCTTGGCGCCGCTGTAGAGGCCGAACGGCGCGAGCGCACGGTGGCAGATGACAAGCTCGGGCTGTCGCTAGACCAGCTCGGCGGACGCGTAACCGCCCTGGAAGAGACGCTTACCCTCAGGATATCCAGCGAGATCTCGCAGGCGAATGAGGCGATCCAGGCAGAGCGGGCGGCCAGGGAGAAGGATGTGGCTGGGCTTGCCGGGTCTGTCGACGAACTGACTTCCGCCCTGTCGGCGAAGGCAGATGCTGAGCGTTCAGCCAGGCAGGAAGAGGTTCGAAGGATACTTGCGGATCTGGCTGGCGCGCGAAGCGAGATAGCCGATCTTGACCGAAAGACCGCAGAGGCTGATGCGGCCATTATTGCAGGGCTTGAGACTGAGCGGGCTCGCATAGGAGCCGTTGCCGCAGAGCTCCAGGCCCTGACGCAGGCTGTGTCGGAGTTGGAGCAATACGCCCAGACAATCGAAGGCAGCCTGAAAGAGCTCGGCAAAAAGCAGGGTTCCGACTACAATCAGCAGCGTCAGGCGCTGATGGACCTGCAAGTAGCTTTGGACAAGCTATCGAAGACTTTGAGCGACAAGATATCGGCCAACGCCGCTGAAGATCTTCGTACCGGCGCCAAGGTCGTTGAGAACGCCATGGACATCCGCAAGGTTGTGGACGCCCTGAACGAAACGAGGCAGGCCTTGAACGCCAATGTCGCATCGACGAAAGAGGCGCATGCAGCCATCGCCGAGGTCAACACGGCCGTCGAAGGTCTGAACAAGCGTTTGGCCAGCATAGAGCTGATGCTTCAGGGAAGCGTGGACGAGCTAAGGAGACGCTTTGCTGATGATCTCGTAGCCGAGAGATGGGAAGCTGAGGCCCGCGAGGTGAAACTGCAGTCGATGATCGAAGAACTGCAGGCCCGCGTGGAACGGCTTGAAGGGCAGAAGGCAAGCCAGCCGGCGGGTACGATGAGCTCGGGCGCCGTAATCGGCGTTCTGGCTGTAGTGGCCGCAATCGTGGCGGCCATAGCCCTGGGCGGAAGCGGGAAGTAGCTTCTTCGGAGGCCTCAATCATGTCGCGCGGGCCGCGGCGCTCAACATTGCGCCGGCGGCCCGCGGTTTGCTCTGGAACCACCATGTGAACCCTGCTACTACTTCTTGACGCCTTTCACACTGACCATGCCGGTCTTGGGATCGACCTTATGGCAATGCGTGCAGGACCCACCATAGATACTGATAAAGCTGCTGCCCTCGCCTAGGTGCCCTTGGTGCATGATTTTCCCCATGTCGGCACGTTTGGCGTGGCATATGTAGCAATTGTTGATGTCCTCTTTTACGGCCACATGCTTTGACGCGCTCTTTTTGACCGCTGCGGCCAGGCTGTTGTCAACTCCGCCGGATTTGGTGTGGCAATCGGTGCATCCATTGGGGCTTACATCAGCCGCAGTGCCGAGGCCGTTCTGCGGGTTGCCGGGCGCCGCGGCCAGGATCGCCACAGACACCGCCGCTGTCACCATGGCGGCAACACACAGAACTACCAGTGATCTCTTCATCCAGACCCCTCCTTTTGTTAGCTCAAGCCGCTCAATTGTGCCCTATGTCACGATTATAGCATCCGGATACGCAACGCAGTAGTGGCCGACGCGCGCATGTAACCAATGCTGTTCCAAAGTCATAATGTATAGCGCTTTGGGGTCGCAGGACGGCGCGTATCGAGGCTGCGCCGCAAGGAGGGGTGCATGGATGGATGAGGCGTCGAGCAGAGGGTTCATCGCTGATATCCTGGTCATCGCCGGTCTGATGGCCAGTATGTGGCTATTGACGGAGGGCGAGGAGGAGCGGGGTCGAGGAGGGCAGCCTGAGACCGTAAAGGCAGTCGGGCCGCCTGACCTGCATTCCGACAAGGGCGAATCACAGAGCTAGAGCATAGTGTGTGGGAGAGCGGGGAGGTGGAGTGATGATGCGGTCTTCTTTCAGATTCTCCGAGTCGGGCCGGCCGCGCCAACAGAAGATTGTCATATTCGACGACAGTGTAGATCGTGCCGACTGGGTAGGGATTCTGTCGGGTTGCAGGGGTTACGTGGTGAAAGAACTGCCTCTCGTTAATGGGCTTCTCGTTCTGGTTGACGAAGATGAGGCGACCGACGTACAGTCGCTGGCGAGCTCCAGATCGGGAGTGCTTCGGGTAGACGATGACATCGACATCAGCATGGCATTTGAGGTTGGGCGGATGGAATGGGGGCCAAGGCTCATGGAGAACACTCCGTGGGGCATATCCCGCATCAACCTCACGGGAGTGAACCGTACAGGTCGGGGAGTAAAGGTCGGTGTGCTGGACACGGGGGTTGACTCGGGTCATCCGGACATCGGCCGGAACGTAAAGGGTGGAATGGACACAATCAGCGGCAGCGCGTCTGCCCGCGATGACAATGGGCATGGCACTCATGTATCAGGCACAATCGCCGCACTCAGAAACGGAATCGGTGTCGTGGGCGTCGCGCCTGATGCGAGCGTATACTCTGTGAAGGTACTCGACAGCAGAGGGTCGGGGAAGCTGTCCAACCTGGTCCAGGGGATGGAATGGTGCGTCAGTCAGCAGATCAAGGTAGTAAACCTCAGCCTTAGTGCGAGTAAGGAGAACCAGACGTTCCGGGACGTCGTGCTCGCCGCCAGGAAAGCGGGGATTACCATGGTATGCGCGGCGGGCAATAGTGGACCCGGGCCAAACACCGTAGGATATCCGGCCAGATACATCGAGACCATTGCGGTTGCGGCCATTGACGAACGGGACTCTGTTCCCAATTTCTCCAGCAGAGGGAGGGAGATAGCTGTCAGCGCGCCGGGCGTGGATGTCCTCTCTACCTGGCCTGGTCGCAGGTACCGCAAGAGCTCGGGCACGTCTATGGCGGCGCCGCACGTCACGGGCGCCGTCGCGCTCCTGCTGGAGGCTGACCCCGCGCTGACGCCGTCTGAGATCAAATCGATACTGCAATCGACGTCCGTACCTGTGCGAGGAGCAGGCCCCGACGAACAGGGGGCGGGCGTCATAGACGTGGCGGCAGCACTGGCCAGAGCGGCGAAAAAGCGAACTGCGGCAGTTACGCGGGTGGGGGTGTCCACATGAGGTTGCCCACGGATTCCGAAAGCGTGGCTCTGGTCCGGGCCCTACGCCCGTTCCTAAGCGAACGCGGACAATCGGCTGCTGACGACTTATTGGGTTCTGTGAACCTCATATCGGTGTTGGATTCGCTGGGAGATGTAGTCAGGAAAAGGAGGGGCATGGGGCTGCAAGATCGTCCGCTGGCGTTCTTGTCAGGCCTGGCCAACCTGGATCTCGATCCAAAGACCGTGGCAAAGGCGGTGGAGAACATGATCGATATAGACAAGGGTCCGGCGGCCTCGCCGCCCGACAAGTCCAAAACGCCGCGCGAATTGCAGGGCCCGCGGCCGGAGGATATCACCAGAATGCTGCAGAGCGTGATGGCGAAAGCTTCGTCCGATCCGAGTTTCGCAGCGTTACTGGGCTCGCTGGCTGAAGAGGGGATGAGGTCCAACATGCTCCCCAAGCTCATTGAGACGCTGGGCGCGGAGATTCCTCCGGAGGACAGCCCGCCCGAGCGGCAGGGATAAGATCGGAGGTGCGGGGGTGAAACTCGACAATCTGTTCTCATCTAGCACGGGGCTTGGCAAACTACTGCCGCTCTTCATCCTGCTTATCGTGTTTCTATTCGTAGAATGGTGGTTCTAGCATGCCCATGGGGGCACGGGGGTGAGATACGATGACTGAGAAAAGCGCAGAGACCAAGAAAACCTGGTTCTTCTGGGGATTCCCATGGTGGTGGTGGTTGGTTCTCATCGGCATAGTGCTGGTAGTACTCTTCCTTGTGTTCAGGTAGTTCGCGATCCGTCTACATGCCCCGATCCCAACACAAACCCGGGCAGCTCGATCAGAGTCGGAGAGCCGCGCGTACGCGCGGCTCTACCGATTTTATCCAGTGCTGCTTTCCGCCTGGCCAGCTTGGGTGGTATAATACGCGTAGAGCGCTCAGGCTCAGATCGCGGTCGTTTGAGGAGGCGATCCGTCTATGAACCATTCTGCAGAGCCGGGTATTGTCATCATCGGGCTTGGCCCGGCGGGCCTCATGGCTCTTGAGGGAGCGAGAGACCACAACGGGGATGTTCCTGTCACTATTGTGTCGGGCGAACCCCACTACGCGTACTTCCGCCCCAGGCTTTCACACCTCCTTGGATCAGAAATCCTGCCGGAACAGATAGCAGTGAAACCGCGAGTCTGGTACGAGGAGCGCGGCGCAAATGTGTTGCTCGGTCGCACCGCGCGAGCGATCGACATCGAGCACCGAGCGGTTGTGCTCGACGATGGAGCGAGCCTACCCGCGCAAGCCGTCGTTATGGCATGCGGGAGCAGCCCGTTCATACCACCGCTTCCCGGGCGCGATAGGGAGGGCGTGTTCTCTCTGCGCACTGCGGCCGACGCTCGGGCCATCACCGAAGCGTGCAGGCGAGCACGCACGGTTTGCGTGGTGGGCGCCGGCCCGCTCGGGCTGGAAGCGGCGTGGGCTTTGGCCAAACTCGATCTCAAAGTGCACTTGCTAGAGCACGGCTCCAGGCTTCTCGCAAAGATGCTGGACGAGCCCGCATCGCAGATGCTGGCCGATATCGTGGCGCGCGCGGGGATAGAGCTTCACCTATCGGCCTCAAGCGAATCGGTTACGCCTCATGGTGTGCGGCTCGCAGGCGGTCGGGAAGTGCCTGGCGAGGTCGTGCTGTTCTCAACGGGTGTTCGCCCCAATCCGGAGCTCGCGAGATTGGCCGGAATAAGTGTCAACAGGGGAGTTGTGGTGGACGCGCATATGCGTACGTCGGAACCATGGATATTCGCTGCCGGCGATGTCGCCGAATTTGCGGGAGCGCCGGGCGGTATCTGGCCTGTGGCCATGGGTCAGGGTAAAGTGGCCGGTGCCAATGCCGCCACAGCCGGCGCGTTGACTGAGTATACTGCTGTGCCGCCGTCGTACACTCTGATGGTGATGGGCACAAGGATATTCACCATCGGAGAGGCACAGGCTGAGGAGGGCGCCGGCTTAACGACTATCGTTTCGGAAGACGCGGCCCGTGGAATCCGCCGCAAGCTGGTGTTGCGAGGCAGTAGGCTCGTGGGCGGGTTGCTTTTTGGGGATCTGGCTAAATCCGACAAGATACGCGACGGAGTAGAACGCGGCATCGAACTGCCGGTAGCCGAACTCGGGACGGCATCAGACTATTCGCAGGTCATGGAGATGCTCGTCCGAGCGCTCACCGCGAGCGCGTAGACGCGGCATGTAACACTATGGAGGCTAGGGGATGCACGTACAGCACAAGAAAGCTAAGGTCGTTGCCTTCGGCTGTCAGATGAACGAGCGCGATGCAGAGACCATCTCCGGTCTGCTGGAGCAGATCGGGTACCGGCGTGCCGGAGGCGACCAGGATACAGATGCCGGCGCCAGAACTGGCGCCAACACTAGCGCCAACACCGACATCGATGCGGACGTCGTCATATTCGTCACATGCTGTGTGCGTGAGAATGCGGAGAACCGCGCTATCGGCAACCTCGGCGACATGAAGAGGCTCAAAGCGCAACGGCCAGGCATGATAATAGGAATCTGCGGCTGCATGGTGCAGCAGGAGCATGTCAGGGACTTGGTAGAGCATCGGATGCCCTGGGTCGACCTGGTGTTCGGGACTCACAACATACACCGCCTGCCGGAACTGATGGCCCGGGTGGAGGCCGGGGAGCGGGTCATTGAGGTCTGGGACGAAGCTCATGAGGTCGTTGAGGGATTGCCGGCATCGAGAGCGTTCCGCCACAAGGCCTTTGTGAACATCACCTACGGGTGCAACAACTTCTGCACCTATTGCATAGTGCCATACGTTAGGGGAAGGGAGCGCAGCCGACGCCATGACGACATCCTGGCCGAAGTGCGCGAGCTTGCCATGTCGGGCTGCCGGGAAGTGACTCTCCTTGGCCAGAATGTGAACTCATACGGGCGCGGCCTGCCGCCTGATAGCGACGGGCGCGTCTGGGGGTTCGCCGACCTGGTTCGTGCAGTTAATACCGTAGACGGGATCGTCCGCATACGTTTCACTACATCACACCCGCGCGACTTTACCGATGAGATGATAGAGGCGGCCGCCTCGTGCAATAAGGTGTGCGAGCATTTCCACCTGCCGCTCCAGGCCGGAAGCGACAGAGTGCTCAAGATGATGAACCGGGGCTACACTGCCCGGCGCTACCTGGACCTGGTCGGCCGTATCAGGCAGGCAATACCCGGGGCGTCCATAACCACCGATATCATGGTGGGATTCCCGGGCGAGACGGAAAGCGACTTCCAGGCAAC
>DAOTAC010000129.1:0-6578 GCA_035382325.1 Bacillota bacterium
AAGGCTGGTGAAAGGCCCGGTCACCGTGCCGAACAGGTCGAACCCGGCGTTGCAAAAGGCCGAGACCGAATGGAATATCCCGTAATATATGGACTTGCCCACTGGGAACAGTGCCGAGAAGCGTAGGCACAGGATCAAGGCACCAGCGCCCTCCACGACCGCGGTTGTAAGGAACAAGTACCTGGTCAGCCGCACAAGCCCCGCCAGCGTAAACTGGTTGAGCGATTCCTGCAACACCAGCCGGCCACGGAGTGTGATCCGCCTTCCGAGCACCAACGCCATCATTGTAGCCATGGCCATGAAGCCGAGCCCGCCCACCTGAATCAGCAGAAGCACCACAATCTGCCCGAAGAGCGAGTATGTAGTCGCGGTATCCACGACTACCAGGCCTGTAACGCATGTTGCGGACGTGGCGGTGAACAATGCGTCGATGTAGCGCACGCCCTCGCCGTTTGCTGACGCCGCCGGCAGCGATAGCAGTACAGAGCCCACTAGTATCACCGCCCCAAAACCCATGACGAGCAATTGAGACGGGTTGAGCCTCACGCTCCGCGTTTTGCCGGTTAATCCATTGACGCCAGTCATCGGATACCCTTCCTTCAATACGTCAAGTCGCCGTGCTCGCCTTAGTCGTGCTCGCCTGCGCCCGAACGCACACAATGCTATCATTGCTCCAAATGGGTGTCAATTTGCCTTGACCGTCACGCTAAGGCCGTGGTAGAATCAAAAAGCAGTGTGGTGGATGTAGCTCAGTTGGCTAGAGCATCAGATTGTGGCTCTGAGGGCCGTGGGTTCAAGTCCCATCATCCACCCCATACAGTTTGGCCCCGGGTGTGTTCCGGGGCGCTTTTTCTTTACACCCATTTTCAGTTGTGCTATACTTTGACGCGGCAATGGAGCGCGCGCCCGTAGCTCAGCCGGATAGAGCGATGGACTTCGAATCCATAGGCCGCAGGTTCGAGCCCTGCCGGGCGCGCCATTATCGTTCGCCGCTATCGGTTGCCGGCGGGCTTGCGGTGGATAGCATGCAGCGCACTATGGCTGTTTTGCCCCGGTTATCGCCGTGAGAGGCGCGTGCCGGGGCATACTATTTCGAAGCGCATTTTGCAGAGGAATCATCTGCTGAACTGTCGAATAGGTTACCCGAAGGACGCTCGGGGGAACGAGGTGTACCATGTATAAGGCTAGTGTAGTCGGAGTTGAAGACGAACGCACAACCCTGGAGATAACCGTTGAAGAGCCGCGTGTTCGCGAGGCTGTGGCACGGGCCGTGCGCCGGGTCGGGGCGCGGGTTTCCGTACCCGGGTTCCGCAAGGGCAAAGCCCCTCGCGCGTTGCTCGAGCGATTCGTGAGCCGGGAGGCCATATACGACGAGGCTATCCAGGATTTTGCTCCCGAGGCGTACGAAGCGGCTCTTCGCGAAACGGGTCTCGAACCCATCGATGAGCCGGAGTTTGATGGGCTCAACGATGCTGACCTGGAAAGCGGCGGGCCACTGGTGTTCCGGGTGAAGTTTGCAGCTAGCCCAGAAGTGAAGTTGGGCGACTATACCGCCATCAAGCTCGATCGCGAACAGCGTGAAGTCACCGACGAAGACGTGGATCGGACGCTCCAGAACCTGCGCGAGCAGAGGGCTGAATACGTACCGACTGAGCGCGCGACGGTGGAGACGAACGATCTGGTCACTGTCGATATTGATGGATATGTACACGGCGAGCTTGCGGACTCTTTCTCCGCACACGACGTTGAAGTCGTGGTGGGGTCCGGTCAGCTGATTCCAGGGCTCGACGAGAAGATCGCAGGCATGAGCATAGGTGAACCGCAGGAGTTCGTGGTTAACCTACCCGAAACCTCGGAAGACGAGGAAACGGTCGACCGTGATGTGACGTTCAAGGTATCAGTCAAGGATATCAAGGCCAAGCAGCTTCCCGATCTCGACGACGATTTCGCCAAAGATATCGGCGGTGCCGATACCCTGGCCGGGTTGCGCGACAAGATAACGCATTCACTGCGCCATCGGGCGCTGGATGATGCGATCATGGATCTTTCAAGGCGTGCTCTCTCGTCTCTGGTGACGACATCCGAGGTTGAGATCCCCAGGCTGATGATCGACCGGGAGGCCGATGAGGAGCTGGAGAGATTGCAGCGGAGGCTGGCCGATCAGGGCCTTACATGGGAGCAGTATCTTGCGGCTAAGAGCAAGTCGGAAGATGATATTCGCGAAGAGTCTCGCGAGGCTGCGCCGGGATCGGTCAAGGCCAAGCTTGTAGTGGATGCTCTGGCCAAGAAGGAAGGGCTCATGCCCACCGTCGATGAGGTGAGCATGGCGATATACCGCATGAGCTTCGATGCGCTGGGTGATGACAAGGCCAGGCTGCGCAAGCTGATGTCGGACCCAGATACGCGCCGCGCGGCAACCGACATGCTAATCAATGCGAAAGTCCTGGCGTTCCTGGGCCGATCATGCGACGCTGACCCCGAGAGCGCCCGATGCGACGAGTGCGCGTCCGAGTCGGAGCCCGAGTCCGAGTCGGAGCCCGAGTCCGAGTCCGAACCCGAGCCCAAGCCCGAGGCTGGCGAGCCTCAGGGGAATGATTCTGAGGGAGAAGCACAAGAATAACGTGGACCAGGGCACGGGCGACGGAACACGCGGATCTGAATGAATGCTACTTGCGGGAGGTGACGGGGATGACCTTGATACCCATAGTCGTCGAACAGACCAGTCGCGGTGAGCGGGCCTACGATATTTACTCCAGGCTTCTCAAAGACAGGATCGTCTTCATTGGAGGCCCGATCGACGACAGCATGGCGAACCTGGTCATTGCGCAGATGCTGTTTCTCCAGGGCGAGGACCCTGACAAGGACATCAACCTTTACGTCAATAGCCCGGGCGGGTCTGTGACAAGCGGGCTTGCGATATACGATACGATGCAGTACGTGAAGCCTCAGGTTTCCACGGTGTGTGTTGGCCTTGCTGCCAGCATGGCAGCGGTGTTGCTGGCGGCCGGCGCGAAAGGCAAGCGTTATGCCCTGCCGTACTCGCGCGTCATGATACACCAGCCGGCCGGCGGCACGTCCGGTCAGGCCACTGACATCGAGATCCAGGCGAGAGAGATCATGCGAATCAAGAAGATCACCCACGAGATTCTTGCGCGCCATACAGGGCAGCCTGTTGATCGTATCGAGCAGGACACCGAGCGCGACTACTACATGTCCGCCCAGGAGGCCAAGGACTACGGCATCATCGACAACATCTTCGAGGGCAAGGCCGGCAAGCCCTAGCCGAGAGGTGGTCACATGTTCAAGTATACCGACGACAAAAGCCAGCTCAAGTGCTCGTTCTGCGGCAAGGCCCAGGAGCAGGTGAAAAAGCTCATCGCAGGTCCCGGAGTGTATATCTGCGATGAGTGCATTGAGCTGTGCAACGAGATAATTGATGAGGAGACGGGGGGCCCGTCCGAGGTTGATATCACGGAGATCCCCAAACCCCATGAGATCAGGGCCGTTCTTGACGAGTACGTGATCGGGCAGGACGACGCCAAAAAGACCCTGTCTGTGGCGGTATACAACCACTACAAGAGGATCAACGCGAGCTCGCGCATGGACGACGTTGAGCTGCAGAAAAGCAATGTCATGTTGCTTGGCCCCACCGGGTGCGGCAAGACGCTTCTGGCCCAGACGCTGGCCAAGATCCTGAATGTGCCTTTCGCCATAGCCGACGCCACATCGCTCACGGAAGCCGGCTACGTCGGTGAGGACGTGGAGAACATACTGCTCAAGCTCATTCAGAACGCCGACTACGATATTGAGCGTGCTGAACGAGGCATCGTCTACATCGATGAAGTCGACAAGATCGCCCGCAAGTCGGAGAACCCGTCGATCACCCGCGACGTCTCAGGCGAAGGGGTGCAGCAGGCGCTGCTCAAGATCTTGGAGGGCACTGTTGCCAGCGTTCCGCCGCAGGGCGGGCGGAAGCACCCGCACCAGGAGTTCATACAGCTCGACACTACGAACATCCTGTTCATCTGCGGCGGCGCGTTCGAGGGGATCGACAAGATCATCGAGAACCGCATCGGCCGCAAGACGTTGGGGTTCGGAGCCGAAGTCAGGCCGAAGGTCGACCGGAAGATCGGCGATATCCTGCGGCAGATAATGCCGGAGGATCTGCTGAAGTATGGTTTGATCCCCGAGTTCGTGGGCAGGCTTCCGGTTGTGGTCCCGCTCGATGCTCTGGACGAAGAGGCCCTGGTGCGCATTCTCACCGAACCCAGGAGTGCTCTGGTCAAGCAGTATGAACGCCTCTTCGAGCTGGACGGAGTGAGCCTCGAGTTCACCCGCGATGCCTTGGTGGCCGTGGCCAAGAAGGCTATCGCGCGCGGCGGCGGTGCCCGTGGGCTCAGGTCGATCATGGAGAAGCTCATGCTGGACCTGATGTACGAGATTCCCAGTCGCAGCGAGATACAGAAGGTCGTGGTCACCCGCGAAGCTGTGGACGGGCAGGGTACACCCACTCTGATGCTGTCGGAGAAGAAGTCTGCCCGGAAAAAGGAAGAAACAGCCTAACCCAAGCTCTTTGCTGAGCTGATTCCCGTTGTCATATCCCGGCGAGCGCCTATGCCTCGCCGGGATAGTTGCTTCTCCCCAGGGCATGATACACCCTGAGCAGCGCGGATGGGCGGCGCGGACAGGAGGGAGCGGCGGTGAGCAGCATTGGCGTGCTAGGGTTGATCAACCTGTTTTTTGCGGTCGTGATCGGTCTCTACTTCTGGAACCTCCTCAAAGCGCAGCAAGGCTCGAAGAGCGCAGTGGGGCGCGAGTCCCGCCGGGAGATGGACAAGCTGCGCGAGATGCGCGCTATCTGCCTGACTAAACCTCTCACCGAATTGACCAGGCCCAAATGCTTCGAAGATGTCATCGGGCAGCAGGACGCGCTGCTCTCCCTACGCGCTGCCTTGTGCGGGCCCAACCCGCAACATGTGATCCTATATGGTCCCCCCGGCGTCGGCAAGACTGCCGCCGCGCGCGTCGTCCTCGAGGAGGCCAAGAAGAGCAGCCTTTCGCCGTTCAGGCCGGACGCGGTATTTGTGGAGATAGACGCCAACACCGCGCGTTTCGACGATAGGGGAATAGCCGATCCGCTCATCGGATCGGTGCACGACCCAATATACCAGGGCGCCGGACCTCTGGGTATCGCTGGGATTCCGCAGCCCAAGCCGGGCGCGGTGACGCGCGCCCACGGCGGCGTGTTGTTCATCGACGAGATCGGCGAACTGCATTCGATACAGATGAACAAGCTCCTGAAAGTCCTGGAAGACCGCAAGGTGTTCCTCGAGTCCGCCTACTACAGCCCGGACGATGCCAACATACCCCAACACATACATGACATATTCCGAAACGGACTGCCGGCCGACTTCCGCCTAGTGGGCGCCACTACACGTCCGAGCCGCGACATTCCTCCGGCCATCAGGTCCAGATGTCTGGAGGTATACTTCCGCGCGCTTGCGCCCGATGAGGTAGGTGTAATTGCCTCGCGCGCCCTGGGCAGGGTGAACATGGCCTTCGAAGACGGTGTGATCGATATCGTTAAGAAATATGCGCAGAATGGCCGGGATGCAGTCAACATGGTTCAGCTGGCCATGGGCGTGACCGTAACCGAGGGGCGGAAGACCGTGCTTCGCCGGGATATGGAGTGGGTTGTGGAAAGCGGGCAATACTCGCCGCGTCCTGAGAAGCGCGTGGGCGATGTGCCGCAGGTAGGAGTGGTGAACGGCCTCGCTGTGTGGGGTCCCGGAATGGGCTCGGTTATCGAAGTGGAAGCGACCGCCGTTCGCGCGCAGTCAGGGCGGGGTTCTTTCACGGTTACCGGAGTCGTGGAAGAGGAGGAGCAGGGAGACGGAGGGCGCGTGCTGCGCCGGCGCAGCATGGCGCGGAGTTCGGTAGATAATGTATGCACGGTCCTTAGGGTCAGATTCCAGATCGATGCTTCCGACTACCACGTCCACGTTAACTTCCCCGGAGGCGCGCCTGTCGACGGGCCCTCTGCTGGGCTGGCCATGGCAGTTGCAGTCCTGTCCGCAATCCGGGACATCCCCATCGACAACAGGCTCACGATGACCGGCGAGATCTCGGTTCACGGCCGGGTGAAGCCGGTGGGAGGTGTGGTCGCCAAAGTTGCGGCTGCCGCCAGCGCCGGGGCGGGCAGGGTGCTCATTCCCAGGGAGAACTGGCAAGACAGATTCGAACAGGTGGAGGGGTGTCAGGTAATCGCCGTGGACGATATCGAAGAGGCGCTCCAGCTAGTCAGAGCCCGGCCTGACGCTTCCGCCGAACAGCCCGGCATCGCAGCCGTGCCGCAGGAGGTGGTCGCGGCCAGATCCGCTTCGCCGTAAAGCGGCTCTTTCCGGCGAGATCCGAGACGGCGCCTCGAATTGAGGCGTCATTTTTCTGTGCCCAGCTCTGCCATGGTTTGCTTGCTCCGAGGCTCTTTTCTTGAAGGAATGCACCGAGTCAAGGAGAATAGGTAAGCTGCAGGCAGGAGGTGCAGAAACCCGTGGCCAGAGCGGAAAACGGATTATCTA
>DAOTAC010000130.1:0-6577 GCA_035382325.1 Bacillota bacterium
GTGCCAAGCGGTCATCATGTTCGGCATCAACAACCGCCTCGATGTCGTGAGACTGGAATGGCTGCTGGAAGAAGGGCACGTCGATTCGCTGGAGTGAGCTTGTAGGAGACAGCCTGCCAGCTGAACCTGAGAGAACTCGAGGCGCTAGCGATACACTCGGAGCACCCTCTTGGCGTGCCCTGAGTGGCTGCCATGTACCCCCGCATCGGTTCCGCTGCCGGGCTGTGACAGTTGGGCCAGCCCCCTGGAGATCATGCTGACCATCAAGCTGTTGATGCTGACACCCTGCTCGGACGCACATTCGGCCAGCTCCCTGTGGAGTGATTTAGGCAATCGAACCGTGAGCTTGCCGCTGAATTTGTCTGGCGCCCATTGCTTGGGCTCAGGCACGCAGTCGCCAAACTCGCGGGTGGCCTGTATCCACGAGTCAATCGCGTCCTGGAGTTCGTCCATCGCTTCGCTAGGCGAATCACCGCACGCCGAGCACCCCGGTAGCTCGGGAGCAATCGCAGCCCAGCCGCCTCCGTTCTCCGGCGAAACCGGAAACACCCTAATCCCATAGCCTCTGAAGTCCAGGCTGTTAATGGAACTCACCTTCCTCTGCCTCTTGCATGAAGCGGGCCTCCTCGACAAGCGATATGAACTCCCGCATGCGTGCAATCTCATACGGTTTCGCCCGCTTCCTGCTCGTCACTATGACGATTCTCGGAACCGGCCTGCCCGGGCGCCTGAGGAGTTCATGGGATATCACTATGTGACTGGCTTTTCCCCCCTGCCGTATATCGCATCCGAGCCTTGCTGCGACTAGGAGTAGCTCGTCCGGAGCGAAATCGCTGCTTCCCTCCATCAGGCGCCTAAAGAGCCTGCGCCAAGACGGCATTCTGTCACCCTCCGGGCATGCCACCACCAGTGATGGCACGTTCATTCTACGCTACTCCTGCGCGGTTGTCCAGACCCAGGAGCAGAACGCACTGCCAACCCAATGCTAGAACGAGCTGAACAGCCTGTGTATCGCCCGATAGGGTGATCCTGGCCCGTGCACCGTAGTCACGTATGCCGACTCCATTGACCATGCCCTAGCGGATACCAGGATCGAAGTGGACGCCAGCTTCGCGAGGATGGAGCGGCAGTCCGGCCCCGACGGTGTCGACCTCGCCCTGCCGGATCTTGTCTCCGGTCACCTGCAGTTGACGGCGCCTATCGCGGGCACGAGCCGAGCATTGCGGCGGTGATCCTGTCCCACGCCCATCAGGACCACACGGGCCTGGCCGGCTACGTACATGAGTCCATCCCCAAATACGCCACCCGGGGCACATGGGCCCTGCATGACTCGCTTGCGGTATTCCTGCCGCAGTTGGTCTCCATCCAGAACCGACGCACCATACGTGTGGGCAAGCCCGTGCGAATCGGGCCATTCACCATCACTGCCCATCTGGTCGATCACTCTGCCCCCAGCGCAGTGGCCCTTGAAGTAGAGGCCGACGGGCACAGGCTGTTGTATTCAGGCGACATCAGATCTCACGGGAGAGAAGGCGGACTATGGAACAAGCTCGTCGACGAGCTTGCCGGCAAGGTAGACACGCTACTGATGGAGGGCACCACCGTCGGGCGGCCTCAAGGGCCGCGCAGGACGGAAGCCCACCTTGAGCTGGAATTCGTTGAGCTAATGCGCAGCCAGCGCCACATGGCCGTGGTGTTCTGCTCATCGCACAACCTCGATAGAATCGTCACCATATACCGTGCGGCGAAGAGGACCGGAAAGACCATGGTGATCGACCTACATACCGCATATACCCTGATGGCTCTGAGGCCCATCTCGAAGGCAATACCCCAATGGAACCGGGACGAGATAAGGGTCGTGTCGTGGGACTATCACCAGGACAGGCTGCGAAGAGCCGGGAGGCCGGATTTTCTAGAGCAGACCAGGCCCAAATGAGTGGAGTGGGACGATATGAAAGCCACTCCCCGAAAGATTGTGTTGCTGGCCAAGTCCAACCGCTATACGCCCGGCGAACTCGAGGACTAGTGCGGAAGCGCTATACGGGAAATGAGCATCGTCTGGTCCATGTGGGACGGATACTGGAAGGAAGACAAGTACATACGACCCCTGTGCGAAACACACGGGGTGGAACCCGTTCACCTGCACATCAGCGGCGATTGCACCTGGTACGACATCAGGCGCCTGGTGGCCGGCCTGCGTCCCGGCAGGATCATCCCCATCCATACCGAACATGCCGAGCACTTCGCCCGATATCTTCAGGGCGTTACGCTGCTTCAGGACGGAGAGGCGCTCGAGCTCTGAGATCTGATATCGAGTCATGGCGCGCCGATCAGGGCCGGTCGGGGGCGCCCTCGCCCGCACGTTGACGCGCCGAGTGGTGCGAACCCGCCAAGTAGTCTTGGTCGTGTCAGTCCACTCTTCCACACGCTTCGAAAGAAATTTTCATGTCTCAGAAGGAATTTCCGAACTCGTTACCGAATTGGGTCTACACCTAGTATCTAGCGAGTCTTCTCAGCATGGCGCTGGGCTTCATGATGGTATTCTGGCACGTTGCCTTGCACGCAGTGTAATCGGGATTTGGGGGACGGAACTGCCTGTTCAGGACGTGTAGCGGAGGTGGAACGTGTATGAGGAAACGAGTCGCTCACTACATCAACCAGTTCTACGGCGGAATTGGCGGTGAGGAAGCCGCGGGCGCTCCGCTCGCGATCAAGGACGGGCCCATTGGGCCAGGCACAGCGCTCCAGAGGGAGCTGGGCGAGGGCTACGAAATCGTAATGACCATCGTCTGCGGGGACAACTACTACGCCGAGAACAGCGACTACGTTGCTGACGCAGTATGCCATGCGGTCAGCGGGAAGAGCATAGATCTGCTGGTAGCAGGGCCGGCCTTCAATGCGGGACGCTACGGGCTGGCCTGCGGCGGGGTCTGCGCCGCTGTGGCGCGTCGCCAGAGCATTCCCGCGGTTACAGCCATGTACCCGGAGAACCCTGCAGTGGAAATGTACAAGCAAGACCTGCTGATCGTGGCTACAGGGGCTTCGGCGGCCGGGATGAGAGACGCCATTCGCCGTGTGGCGAGGTTGGTAAAGAAGATGGCCACCGGCGAGGCGATCCTGTCGGCCAAGGAGGAAGGCTACATCCCCCGCGGCAGACGGCTCAACCAGTTAACGGAAAGGCCTGCAGCCGCTAGAGCAGTGGAGATGCTACACAAGAAGCTCAAGGGCGAGCCCTACACGACCGAAGTGCCGGTGGGAAGATACGAGAAGGTCACTCCCGCTAAGCCGATCACGAATCTCGCTCAAGCAACCATCGCCCTAGTGACCGAAGCGGGCATTGTCCCCTTTGGGAATCCTGACAGAATCAAGCATGCCAACGCAACCAGCTGGGCGTCGTGTTCGCTAGAGGGCATCGACAGTCTGGAGAAGGGGCAGTATGAAGCCATTCACGGAGGGTTCGACGCAAGTTTCGCCAACGAGGACCCGAACAGAGTCCTGCCTGTGGATGCCATGAGGTTCTTCGAAGCCGAAGGGTACATCGGTAAGCTTTATGATACATATTACGTCACTGTGGGCAACGGCACCCCGGTCGAAAGAAGCGCAAGATTCGGCCAGGAAATCGCCCAGGAACTGCTGAGAGCAGGGGTGCACGGCGTCCTAATCCCGTCCAGCTGAGCGACTGGCACGCGTTGCGGTGCAACGCTAGCGAAAGAAATTGAGAGGGTCGGGATCCCTTCGGCCTGTATTACG
Source organism: Bacillota bacterium (assembly GCA_035382325.1). GTDB lineage: Bacteria > Bacillota > DTU025 > DTU025 > DTU025 > UBA5389. The sequence goes on from DAOTAC010000130.1 coordinate 3,751, forward strand.
GCAATGAGCTCGATTGCAGAGGCGGTTGGAGCAAGCAGAATCGTTATCGGCGGTCGCATTCCCTACATGTGCAGCGACGCCTCTCTTCCCCGGGAGCGGGAGATCGAGTATAGAAGGAAGCTTGTCAAAGCCGCACTCGATTCCCTGTGTACCGAGGTTGAGAGACCGACATTGTTCTCTCCGTGAAACGGCTGAGGATTGAGAGGGGACAAACCTCATGAAGCTGAACTTAGGCACTTTCAAAGTCGCGGACGTTGTGTTGGGCCGTGGAACCTCATTCGCCGGCGGAGTGCTCACCATCGATGAGCAGGAGATCCAAGACCTGGTGACGCAAGATGGCAACCTAGCCGGCGTGCAGGTTCACATCGTCAAGCCCGGAGAACCGAAGAGGATCATCCATGTCCTTGACGTCATCGAACCGCGGATAAAGCTCGACACCGGGCTTGATGTCTTTCCGGGATTTCTGTCTGCTCCTGTTACGGCTGGGAGAGGCACAACATACAGGCTGAGTGGAGTCACAGTGGTGGAGAGTGCACAATTGCCCTGGGACGCCGGCGGACTACTAATACCACGCGAAGGGATCATCGACATGGTGGGACCCGGCAGACACTACAGCCCGTTCCACGAGACCATCAATGTTGCTCTCTGCTTTGAGCTGGCTGAAGGCAAATCGGACGTTGAGTATGACGCCTCTGTCCGAATGGCTGGCATCAAGGTGTCCAAATACCTGGCCAACACGGTTCGGCACCTCACACCTGACACCACAGAAGTCTTCAGCACCGAAGGCAGGCGGAGCGATATTCCCAATATAGTCTACATCCACCAGTATCAATCACAAGGAACGTATGCCCATACATACTGCTACGGCAAGCACATGTATGAGAACTTGCCCACGGTAATCAACCCAAATGAGATGATTGACGGCGCCCTGGTCAGCGGCAACTACGCCTACGCATGTTTCAAGACCCCAACCTATCTGCACTGCAACAACCCTGTCATGCTGGAACTGTATAAGGGGCATGGGATCAACCACAATTTCGCCGGGGTCATCATTGCGCGGGGGCACAACTACACATTCGACGAGAAACTGCGCTCCGCGCAATACGCAGCAAAGCTGGCCAAAGAACTCGACGCTCAGGGCGCTGTCATAACATGGGAAGGTGGCGGCAACGCGGTTATCGAGGCGATGCAGACGGTCAAGGCATGCGAGGAGCTTGGAATCAAGACGGTGATCATAGCCTACGAGATGGGCGGGCCCGAGGGGGATGATGTTGCCTTGCTGGACAGTGTGGAGGAGGCCGATGCCATAGTGAGCACGGGCAGCATTGAGAAGAAGATAACCCTTCCGCCGCTCACGCCGGTCGGAGGCAGAGAACTCAGACTAGCAAGAGAACTAGGCGGAATCGGAGTGGACGCGTCCGGGGGCCTGGAATTCGATGTTTCCCATGAGATGTATTGCGGCGCCAACCAGACAGGCTTTGGGCTGATCACCGCGGAGGATTACTAGTTCCGGACTGCGGCTTTAGAGGGGGACACAGACGATGAACCCGTATGACTACGTAAAGAAGGAACCCTACAAGCTCTACATCAATGGCGAATTCGTACCGTCCGTATCAACACGGACTTTCGATATCACTAACCCTGCCAATAACGAGGTGTTCGCCAAAGCCTACAGCGGCGGCAGAGCAGATGTCGAAAAGGCCATTTCGGCAGCCAGAAATGCTTTCGACCACGGCCCTTGGGGCAAGATGACCAACCGCCAAAGGAGTCGGCTCCTGTTTGAGGCCAGAGACCTCTTGTCACGGCGGTCGGAGGAATTCGCCGCGCTGGAGACACTAGATTGCGGGAAGATCTTCACCGGGGCTTTGCACTATGACGTGGCTCAAGCGCTGGACGGTTTCGAATACTACGCCGGCAAAGCTCGCTGTCTGGAAGGAAACGTCATACCCGTTGACGGAGGCGGCAGATACCTCAACTATGTGATGTGGCAGCCCTACGGCGTGGTCGGCGAGATACTGCCGTGGAACTGCCCGCTGTTGATGGGAGCCGCGAAGATAGCGTCCATACTGGCGGCAGGCAACACAGTCATCATCAAGCCTTCATCCTGGGCTTCCCTGAGCATGTTGACAATGGCGGAGGTACTTCACGAAGCCGGGTTCCCGCCGGGGGTTGTCAATATCGTGACCGGATCCGGAAGCGAGGTCGGCACTGCACTGGTTGAGAGTCCTTTGGTGGACATGGTGTCCATGACCGGGGGTACCGACACGGGAAGGAAGGTCATTTCCGATTCCAGCAAGACCATCAAGGACGTTGCCCTGGAGCTGGGCGGCAAGAGCCCGAACATCGTCTTTCCCGATATCGACTGGGAGTCTGCCGTCAAGTGGACTCTGCTCGGCTTCACCCTGGGCTCCGGGCAGGTGTGCGTCTCCGGCACTCGTCTCATTCTGCATCGATCCATATACGACAGATTCCTGGCTCAGCTGAAAGCGGAGTGTGAGAAGCTGATTCCCGGCGACGGTTTCGACTGCGAAAGAGAAGTGAACCTGCCGTCCCTCATTCACCCGGATCATGCAGCCCGGGTGTGGAGCTACATTGAAAAGGGCAAGGCCGAAGGCGCCCGTCTGATTACCGGCGGCGTCCCATATGACGACCCGGCGCTGGCCAAAGGCAATTTCGTCCCTCCCACAGTGTTTGCCGATGTCACCCCTGAGATGACCATCTTCCGAGAGGAGATCTTCGGTCCGGTTCTTGCCGTGACGCCTTTTGAGACTGAACAGCAGGCTATAGACCTAGCCAACGATACGCCTTTCGGCCTGGCTGGAGCTGT
>DAOTAC010000131.1:0-6555 GCA_035382325.1 Bacillota bacterium
GGCAGGGAAAGATGACTGCTGTGGCTCAGGGATATACCCCCGGGGGTATCCAGCCGGAGATACGGTCACATTCTGACACTAGTTTCGGCGAAAAACGCAATTGCGGGTATCTCCGGAACTGATGGCAAAAATCGACGACATGCCAGCTCCAGCCGTTTTGTCCCGCGGCCATGATGATAAGAACAGCTAAACAGTCATTCCAGCGAAGTGAGTATGACCCCCTCAGCCAATAGCCCACCGTAATGATCTGGGAGGATGCCATTCTCCCGCCCACTATCCCGCCTGGCGATGTCTACTCGCTTGTCCAAGATCCGCCATCATGATTTTCCTGCTGCCAGGCTTCCCTTGGGCCATTACCGAGACCGCGCGTACCCATTGGAATGAGTTGGTTTCGTCATTGGCTTTGGTGGCCATAGCAGACCGGGCATGCTCTGAGCTACACCCAGCGCAGCGGCGCGGAATAGGTCCGGTAAGCCCAGGGCAGATTATGCGAGGATTGTCACCAATATCCGATGTGTGCGCGTGCCTGCGCGTGCCGGAAAGGTGAGGATGCTCGTGTCATGCCCGGCAAGTTTGGTCAGACGATCGCGGTTTTCCACTAATCCCCGCATAGTTGCCTTGATACTCGTGTGCGCATTCGTGCTGTCTGCCTTCTGGTCGGCCATCGGAGCCGCCGCGACCACTTCATCCGAGACGGGCAAAAGTCAGTCGCCATACCTCATCATACACCTGGACGCAGTGTCGTCCGAGACATTCTTCGAATTGTACGATTCGGGCTGCCTGCCCAACATCGAGGCGGCTTTCAGGAACGGCAAGATTGTCCGCCACGCCGTCTCCCCTTTCTGCCCGGGGACTGAAATGGTCTACCCCAGGCTCACCAATGGCGGGAGAATACCGGACGCGTATCCGGTCGCATGGGAGTACCTGGACCGGGCTACCGGCCAGCACATAGGCCACGTGCAGACTACGGTAGATCTCTTCTCCGGAATCCCCAGGTATGCGCTAACCCAGGTAGTACATGCCCTACCCGGACTGGAATGGCTATCTGCCTTGAGCCTCCTCAATGCCCCGAGGTTGATGCGCGACTACGACGTCGTCCAATTCTTCTGGTTCGCTACCGATCTCCGGGGACACATGTTCGGAAAGCAATCACAGCAGGCCAGTGTGATGCAGCTCGACAGGTTCATCGGAAACCTCATGCTCCAAATGTCCGGTGAGTCGCTCAACTTGGTCATCTACTCTGACCACGGTATGTCGTATTTCCAACACATGGTCGATCCCGATAAAGCCATGGCCGAGGCGGCAGCAGGCGAAGCGGAGTTCTGCTACTATCCAAACCTCTACCTGCGCAATCCCGCGCAGGCCGAACGGATCGCTTCTGAGCTTGCCAGCTGTGACGAGATCGACTTCGCCTTCTATCGATCCGGCCCGGGTATGGTAGCCGGGGTCCACGCAGGCGGCAAGGTGGCCTTCTCTGCGGGTCCAGCCGGCATCGCCTATGGATTCGAAGGTAGCGATCCCTTTGGCTACTGCGACCTGGGCTACGCGGGCGAACCTTTGTCCGACCAGTCATGGCTAAGCCTCACTGCGGGCTCGCGTTACCCAGCCGTTCCCGTTCAGGTGTTCCGCTACATGGAAAGCCCCCTGTCCGGCGACGTGGTAGTGGTGATCGATCCCCCCAAAGGCCTACTCACGCCGGGCTGCCCTGTAGGCTGCCATACCGGGCTGACCGACAGTGCAGTCACAGTGCCCGTGCTGCTCGTCGGCCCCGATATTGACGACATGGTCATAGATGACCAGTTCTGGCTGCATACTCTCTACCGCGATATCCTTGGAGTCGACCCACACGAACCCCCGTCTGCGAGTCGCGAACCGCACTACCTGAAAGCCTCTCCCCACAGCTTCAGCCTGGCCCTCTCCCCTGCTCGTCAGCTCTACGTGCACGCGAACGTCGATAGCTGCGGCTGGGACGTTCTGGGCGAACTCAGCGTTGCACGCACGTTCAACACCCGTGTATGGGTCGGCGCCGGGATCGCCGCCCGTCAATGGACGGAGGACGAAAGCATAAGGACTTCAGGCAGCAGCCTTCAGGCCGCGCTGTCCGCGCGGGCGGAAGTGTTCCTCGGTCCTCTGGTAGTCGACTGGCAGAACACCGTCACTCCCGCAGGGCGCGCGTCGCGGGTATCGATCCGTTACGAGTTCAAAGGCGGCAGCCTGATCGAGTGGGTTCATCCATCCCACCTGCGCGTGGGGATAATGTGGTGACCGCTGAAGACGGATTCACGGTACGCTGGTCCTTTCCCCATCAGATTGGACTCGGGCTGACCTGGTAGGACAGCTCAAGCCTACGTGCGCCAGCTTGCCCGCTCGTTCCATGGCCTGATCAAAGGCGCAACGGAGTCCGGCGGTCAGGCCACAACGCCGCAAGTCCCAGTCGCGAATAGTACCCTGTCCAAATCGGCAGATTACTGATAGCTCGACACACAAGTCTGTCCTGCAAATATAACTTTCTTATATTGAGTGTGTTAAGCATATTGACATACGCGATACACCCCGCCTATAATGACCATAGGAACCCACTTAACCCGAGGTGACTAGAGTTGAGGCTACACGGCCCCGATGAACCAGTCTACACAATAAGCGTGGCCGCTCGTCTGCTCGGAGTGAGTCCTCAGACGCTCAGAGTGATGGAACGTGAGGGATTGCTGTCCCCTGCGCGCACTGACGCGAACATCAGGCTCTACTCCGAAAACGACCTGTTGCTGCTGCAGCGCATCTGCTTTCTGGTTCGGGAAGAGGGCGTCAACCTTGCGGGGGTAAAGCTCATCCTAGAGATGGAGACGGGCGGAGGGCATACCACGGTCAGATTCACCGAGGTGATTCGCCGGCAGCAGGCGGTGCGGCGCCAGAGTGATCCTGACGACAATGACGACCACTCCTGAATCGGGTTTCCAGTTCATCCATCCAGCACAAGCTGGTCAACGGAAGGAGAGAGTTCTGTATGGGCAAAGTTGTTGGCATCGACCTCGGCACTACCAACTCAGTTATTGCAGTTATGGAGGCCGGCAACCCGGAGGTCATAGTCAACGCAGAAGGTTCCAGGCTGACCCCGTCAGTCGTGGGTTTCACCAAGTCGGGCGAACGCCTGGTGGGGCAGCTCGCGCGGCGGCAAGCCGTGCTTAACCCGGAAAACACTGTATCCTCCATCAAAAGGTTCATGGGTCGCCGCTATGACGAGGTCGAAGCGGAGCGCGGGCGAGCGCCGTATAAGGTCAAATCCGGCGACAACTATGGTGTCAGGATGGACGTCCCGGCGACCGGGCGCGATTACTCGCCTGAGGAGATCTCGGCCATGGTCCTTCAGAAGATGAAGACAGATGCTGAGAAGTTCCTGGGCGAAACTATCACGAAGGCAGTAATCACAGTGCCTGCATACTTCAACGACTCCCAGAGGCAGGCCACCAAGGACGCAGGGCGCATTGCCGGCCTGGAAGTGCTCCGCATCATCAACGAGCCCACAGCCGCGGCCCTGGCCTACGGGCTTGACAAAAAGAGCAACGAGACGATCCTCGTGTGGGACCTTGGCGGAGGAACGTTCGACGTGTCCATCCTGGAAGTGGGCGAAGGCGTATTCGAGGTCAAGTCCACTGCAGGCGACACGCATCTGGGCGGCGACGACTACGACCAGCGGATCGTGGAGTACATTGCCGACCAGTTCAAGCGAGACCAGGGCATCGACCTCAGGCGCGACCGTCAGGCGCTGCAGCGGCTGATCGAAGCGGCCGAGAAGGCCAAGATCGAGCTGTCTTCGGTGTTCGAGACCAACATCAGCCTGCCGTTCATTACGGCGGACCAGTCCGGGCCAAAGCACCTGGAGATGAAGATAACCCGGGCCAAGTTCGAAGAGCTGACGGATGACCTCACCGAGAGATGCACCGTCCCCTTCAAGCAGGCCATAAACGACGCCAAGCTCTCAGTGAACCAGATAGACGAGGTGATCCTGGTGGGCGGCGCCACGCGCATGCCTGTAATCCAGGAGTTGGTCAAGAAGCTCACGGGCAAGGAGCCGAACCGCGGCGTGAACCCTGACGAGGTCGTCGCAGTGGGCGCAGCGATCCAGGCGGGCGTTCTGGCAGGCGAAGTCAAGGACGTAGTGCTTCTCGACGTGACGCCGCTGTCGCTCGGCATTGAGACCCTGGGCGGCGTGTCGACCAAGCTGATCGACAGGAACACGACCATCCCGACGCGCAAGAGCCAGATCTTCACCACAGCGGAAGACGGCCAGACGTCCGTGGAGATACACGTGCTTCAGGGCGAGCGCGACTTTGCGCGCGATAATAGGACGCTCGGACGGTTCATGCTGCAGGGCATACCGCCAGCACCACGCGGAATCCCGCAGATCGAGGTATCATTCGACATCGACGCCAATGGCATAGTCAATGTCGCGGCCAAGGACCTCGGGACGGGCAAGGAACAGAGGATCACCATCACTGCCTCCACGCAGCTGTCGAAGGATGAAGTCGACAAGCTCGTCCGCGACGCTGAGCGATCATCGGCTGAGGATAAGAAGCGCCGCGAGGAGGTCGAACTGAAAAACACTGCCGACTCCATGGTGTACTCCACGGAGAAGACCCTTCGCGAGATGGGCGACAAGATACCGGCAGATACGAAATCCAAGATCGAAGCGGAGCTTGAGCGTCTGAAGAAGGCCATCGCCGACAACGACATCGGTTCTATCAAGCGCTTCATGGAAGACGTCAGGCAGGCATCGTACAAGATGTCGGAGGAGCTGTATAAGCAGGCTCAGGCCGCAGGCGCAGCCGGAGCTGGCGGGGCTGGAGGAGCTGGGCAACAGCCGGGCGCTGAAGGCGGGCCAAGCGCCGGCGATGCCGGAAGGCACAGCGCCGACGACGATGTGATCGATGCCGACTTCAGACCGATGGACGACAAATAGACAGGCAGAAGAGACGCAAAGGAGGTGTGCCGAGATGACACTGATGAATTGGGATCCGTGGCGTGATATCGCCGACATGAGAAACACGTTCAACAGGCTGTTCGGTGAGGCTACACCCGGGACTGCAATAGCAGGTCACATGGTATCGGGCAGCTGGATGATGCCGGTCGATATTGCCGAGACTGCTGACGAGTTCCTGGTCAAGGCTGAGTTGCCGGGAATGAAGCCTGAGGAGATCGAGATCACTGTGGCCGACAACCAGGTGACCCTGAAGGGGAAGCGCGCTGAGTCACGCGAGGAGAAGAGCGTAAACTACATACGCTCTGAGAGGCGACTGGGCTCCTTCTACCGGAGCTTCGCGCTGTCGGCGCCGGTGGACGACGCGCGCGTGACCGCCACCTACAAGGACGGCGTCCTTGAGGTTCACCTGCCCAAGTCGGAGGCGGTTAAGCCTAGGCAGATCCGCATCCAATCGGAGTAACGCGGGCATTGGGATGACATGCAGCGACTGTCGGTCGGGGGGGGGCAATCACCTCCCCGACCACCCCGGCGGGGGCGCCCCGCAGGGGAATTCGCAGCACGACATATACAACATGATCGGTGGTGCAGCTAATCTATGACATCAAAATCGCATGATGAGTGCGCCGAACAACGGAGTCGCGAGCAGCAGGCGTGCAGCCGGGGCCACGATGCCGATCAGACCGGCCAGAACGATCAGCCCCAGCCCGGCCAGCCAAGGCCAGCGGGCGAGTCCAAGCCAGTCGGCGAGCTCGAGACCAGCCTTGAGGAGGCTAAGGCGAAGGCCGCCGAGAACTGGGACCTTTATCTGCGTGCACGCGCAGACCTGGAGAACTACCAGCGCCGCGTGGCGCGTGACCTGGACTACAACATCAGGTGCGGCAAGCGCGATATGATCCTGCGCATCCTGGCAATCGTCGATGACATGGAGCGAGCGCTGGCGGCCGATGCGGACTACGAATCGCTCCACAGTGGCGTAGACATGATCATGCGCAAGATCCTCGATGTGCTGGCTGCCGAAGGCGTCAAGCAGATCGAGGCCGTGGGTCAGCCATTCGACCCGCGGTTCCACGACGCCGTCGTAGCCTGTGAAGATCCCACCGTAAAGACGGAAACCGTCGTGGACGACCTGAGGCGCGGGTACACTTACGGGGACGATTGCTTGAGGCCCACCATGGCCCGGGTGGCGAAGCCGTGCTGAGGCGCCCACTCTGTGCCGGCGCCGACTCCGGCTTCCGCCGTCGCGGGATAATCTGATGGTGTGCGCCCTGGAGATAGACAATGGAGTTCAGAGACTACTACAAGACGCTTGGCGTGTCCAAGACTGCCGGCGATAAAGAGATAAAGTCCGCGTACCGCCGCCTGGCGCGCAAGTATCACCCGGACGTCAACCCCGGCGACAAGTCCGCCGAGGCGCGCTTCAAAGAAGTCGCCGAGGCGTATGAGGTGTTGTCTGATCCCGACAAGCGCCGAAGATACGACGAGCTGGGGGCGGATTGGGAGCGGTACTCCAAGGCCGGCGCGGGAGCCGGTGCAGGTGCAGGTGCAGGTGCCGGGTGGCCTCCGGGCGGGTTCGGGCGCAC
>DAOTAC010000132.1:0-3558 GCA_035382325.1 Bacillota bacterium
CGATACCGAGAAGGCCCCGTATGACACTTCTTCATAGTAGTCCTTCATGCTGCCGGGGCCGGTAGCGATGCTCGGGTGATCGCCAAACAAGAGGTCCTGGAAGTTGGCCATTGAGTACTTCGGAGTTCGGTCGCTGAATGTGATGAGAATCACAGGGACGTTGACAGTCTCAACTGATGGAGCTGCGGCAGGGAGCGACACGTCGCCATGATCCAGCCCACGCGCCCCCATCCCAAGGGACGGACGCAGCCCACGTTCTATGCCCTCGCTAGCCGGATCATGCGGCCCTGGCCGAAGCCCGGATGGCGCCAGATCGCCCTTCACCGACCGGCGCGCGTACTCCCAGTACCCAGTGACCTGGTCCTGAACTACGGCATATCCATCCATGGTCTCTGCACCATTGAGCCACTCATCTCCCCACAGCGTAGCCCTGAAGGACGTACCATCTGGTTGTGCAAGTGTGATCGGGACCGGGCACGCGGGTACAGCCAGTGCCTCTGCGGATATCAAGAGCATGGCAATTGCCACGAGATACGCCATAACCGAAGTGCGTCTGAATCGTGAATCCATCACTTGTCGCCTCCTTTGGCAGCGCTGCTGCCGGGGCGCCACCCAACAAAGTCCGCCGCATTGCTTGCACTGGTCACAGTGCATGACTGCGGCTGGAATTCCCACCCTGGCCGCGACGGCGTGACTGTAACCGTGCCATACAGCCCGGACTTGGACCAGTAGCCTGAGGCATCGCCCTGTGCTCGGCCGAATCCTCCGCTGAATGTAAACAAGACTCCATACAGGCCACTGCCGTCACTACTGTTGGTGACCCGCCCCGACACTGAGTATGTGTTCGTAGCGGGGCTCCCCGTGAAGTGGATGCTGCTTGACCAACCAGACACTGTGACAGTTTCGGGCGTGAACACAAGCCCCGCCTTTGCCGGTGTCACAGTGACATCACCGGACAGGCCTGTTGCGCTCCAACAACCGTCAGACGCGGTTCGGGCCGTGCCAAAGCCACCTCCAAGGAACAGAAGAACATCGGCGATCCCCGCTCCGCCCTGATCAGCCACACGTCCAGATACTGAGTATGGCCCAATCGGCATGGCCTCGAAGTCCACATCGCTAGCGGCACCGGAAACTTCCCTGTTCGGCGGAGCGAAAGTCCATCCCTGCCCCACGGGCGTAACAGTCACTATTCCCTTCACACCGGTCTTGTTCCAATACCCCCCGTTGGAGGTTGTGGTAGTACCGAATCCTCCACTGAATTGGAGTATGATTCCGTCGAGACCCGTATGGTCGCTCGCCCGGGTAACACGACCGGAGATACTATAGGTTGGAACGCTCGTACCCGAACCGCAGCCCACGAGTGTCGAGGATACCAAGATGATTATGGCTAGCGTCCAGATTCTGTGGGCACTTCTTGGGTGATACTCAGCCAATGTGCCCCTCCCTTACGTGTCAGTCGACGCGGTGCCGCTCATGGTCAATGCTCCCTGCTGTGCCATTGAACTACGCCTCGTTACTTCTACAAGTTACCTCTTTCCCCTTCGCGATCTGACATTGATACCATATCCGGTATTCGTTCAGCGCGTTGCCGTGCACTCCCCTGTACCGGCGAGCCAGGTGGAAGGAGAGGCCAGCGTAAACGGCGAATACAAGTCCTGCGGGAGGCGATGGGCGGGTATGTACATGTTTGCGGCTCTCTGCGTCTGTCTTCTAGGCGCAGGTGTTGTTGAGAACCTCCTTCACCAGCGATGCCTCAAGCGAATACCAGTGCGTGTGCATGTCAACGGCACACGGGGCAAGTCCACTACCACCAGGTTGATCGCTGCAGGGCTGAGGGCCGGGGGCCTCCGGGTGATTGCCAAAACCACAGGCACAGCAGCCAGGCTGATTATGGAGGACGGGTCTGAACTCCCTGTCGCCAGGCGCAGCGGTCGCGCTAACATATCCGAGCAGATGCGCATCGTCCGGCTAGCAGCCCGACAACAAGCGGACGCTGTGGTGCTGGAATGCATGGCGCTGGAACCTGAGAACCAGTGGGTGATCGAGCGCCGCATGGTCCGGTCGACGATAGGCGTGATCACCAACGCGCGGCCTGATCACCTAGACGTGATGGGGCCGACCGCTGCCGACGTGGCCCAAGTCCTCGCCCTAAGCGTTCCATATCGCGGCCATCTGGTCACAGCTGAGCGAGAGTATCTCCCCATGTTCGAACGGGCGGCCGAGAAAGCCGGCACCGAGTTGCACACAGTGGACGGCTCGGACGTGCCGGACGAGACTAACGCCGAGTTCGAGTATGTGAGTTTCAAAGACAACGTGGGGTGTGCGTTGCGCGTATGTGAAATTGCGGGTGTGGCACGCGAAGTAGCGCTGGCCGGAATGGCAGCAGCCGCAGGCGACCCAGGTGCCATGACCTTGCGCAAAATCACTCTTGGCGGCGCGGATTACGTGTTTGGGAACGCTTTCGCGGCCAACGACCAGGATTCCACACTCGCCGCGTGGAGGTTGTTTGTCGATCAGGCACAAGCAGGATCGCAGCTGCCGACAGCAGTGATAATGAATAACAGATCTGACCGTCTGCCTCGTATCGCAGAAATGGCTGCGCTGATAGCGCAGGAGATTAGGCCATCCGTGGTGTTTGTGGTGGGCGAATCAGGAAGACTGGCTGCGCGTGCCCTGCGGCGTGCGGGAGTGCCCATGGAGAGAGTAGTGGACCTTACCAGGATCCGCGAGGCCCGGTTGGCAGTTGACAGTATGGCGGCCGAATGCAAGGAAGGCGCGTGGCTGTTCGGGATCGGAAACACCAGAGGCGCCGGGCAATGCATCGCAGACTACTTCCTTGAGAATGGGGTGCCGTTTTGACTGTTGCACTATCAGTCGGAATAGGGTTGATCGTCAGCTTCGTCTACACAGAGCTTACCGGCTTCCTGGGCGGCGGTTTGGTCGTTCCGGGTTACCTAGCGCTGTACATGAACCAGCCTGCAAGAATCGCTGCCACTTTTCTCGCAGCGTTGGCGGCCTATGCGGTTGTGTGGGCGCTATCGAACGTGGTAATTCTCTACGGGCGCCGCCGATTCGTTGCCTGCATTCTTGCAGGGTTCTGGATAGGCTGGGCCATGGCCCGCGTAGGCATCAAGATCGGCTGGGGTGGGCATGAACTGCGCACCATCGGCTACATCATCCCGGGACTGATCGCCAATGACATCGCCAGGCAGGGCGTATTGCGCACAGTGTCCTCCGTTGTTCTGCTTTCAGTGACAGTGCGCCTTATTCTGATCTTGGCCGGCCTGATCTGATCGGAGACGGCAGCATCTCGAAGACGCAAGACACAAGGAGGTGAATGGAACCAAATGCGCACGAGAAGACGACGGATACCCATTGCCGTTGCCGACTCCATCGCCAACGCGACTGCCGGTCTCGTACCATTCGGACGCGGGTTCAGCCGAAGCCACGTCCGCGTCCTCGGAATAGTGCTGGCGGCAGTGCTGGCCGTTACCGGCCTCTCGCTCGCGGAAGGGCCCAGCGGGGCACCGATAGCCCTGCGCGGCGGGCCTGGTGCAG
>DAOTAC010000132.1:3568-6492 GCA_035382325.1 Bacillota bacterium
ACGACCGCCAAATCCGAGCGGCCGAGATCATGCGCGATTGCACACTCGCCATAGCGCAAGAGCGAACGGCGCTGGGGATTCACATAGATCCTGAACTCGATCCCAACGGCACCGGCCTGATTGGCGCAGAATTCACCGACATCACTACTACCCTAGGGGTTCTCGAAGCCAAGCGTACATCAACAAACCCCGCGTTCGCTGCATTGATGGTCCGGTATTTCCTCGAAGCAGGGCTTGAGCCGGGCGATGTGATTGCAGTAGGAGCAAGCGGTTCCTTCCCCGCGCTCATACTAGCGACTCTTGCTGCATGCAGAGCGCTTGACCTCCAGCCCGCCGTGATATACTCCATAGGCGCGTCCATGTACGGCGCGAATATCCCGGGCTTCACTTTCGCCGACATGCTGATCATGCTCAACAGGCGCGGTCTGCTGCGTTGCCGGTTGGCGGCGGTGTCGCTTGGGGGTGAAGGCGATGCCGGAGCGAATGGAATCCTCGGCCAAGGCTCGGAGTGCTTCGAGCAGGCAGCAACCCGATCAGGGGCGCCTGTACTAAAGGAAGGCACAATCTCCGACAGCATCAGACGCCGAATGGAGGTTATTGCCGAGACAGCCGAGACGCTGGGGAGGCCAGTAGCATGCTTTGTGAACGTGGGGGGTGCAACCGCCAACTACGGGAACACTTCTGCTTCGCTTGACTTCCCCAACGGGCTCGTCATGCATCCCACAGTGATGTCGGCTCATCCTGAACGTGGGCTGATCTTCGAGTACGCCGCCATGGGAGTGCCTGTGATCAACCTGCTGGACGTGCGCGGCCTGGCAATCAGAAACGGCCTGCCTGTGGACCCCATACCTCTTCCGTCTCCCGGCGAAGGCGGGGTGTACTTCACTACAGCGCATTCGCGGCCCGCCGCAGCTCTCGCCCTGCTGGCGAGCGCGGGCGCAGTTTTGGGAGCAGCTGGCTTCCTGCGACCGAGTCATCATGTCGCGAAACGCCACGGCATCCGCGTGCCCGGCGCGCATGCGCAGCAAGGTGACGGCTTCGTCGACAACGTAGCTCGACGTGACCGCCAGGGCATTACGTGACAGCAGTTCCGCAAATGCTTCCCTGGTGTGATCGTGATTGGTATCCTTGGGGGCCAGGAACGCTGTCCATGCGCTTGTGTCAACGAACAGCTTCACGGCTGGCACCCCGCACGTCCCTCGCGACCGTTGCGATCGTTATAACCATCATTATCGATCCAATCCTCGGGCGCTTCGCACCGCGAATAGAGGTCGCGGTCGTGTTCTTCGCTGCCATCTACCGCTTCGCAGGCAATACTGAGAGTCAGTAGTTCGGCCAACGGGTTCGACAGCGCACATGACATGATTGCGCGAAGACGCTGCCTTGCCGCTGCAGGGTCTACAGGACGTATAGGGCGGCCAGCAGTAGAATGACTGCAGCCAGAGACAGGCCAATTACCTGTAGCGCCTGCATTAGGAAGGGCAAAGGATCCCCGGGTAACCAGCGGACGACGATGTCGATGATGGGACGAAGACGGGAATGGAATCGAACTTGTGTCCCAGGAAGCGCCCGATCGCGATCCAGGAAGGCATCGTAGTCTTTTCGCTTCTCGGCATCGCTCAGCACGCCATAGGCCTCCACAAGCTGGGTGAATGTGTGGGCAGCGTTCGGGTCGCGGCACACATCGGGGTGACACATGCGGGCCCTTGCGCGATACGCGGCGCGTATTTGATCCGCGGTAGCGTGACGGCCTACGCCGATGGTTCTATAGTAGTCGACCCAATGGTAGTCCCTCATCTCCGCGCCCACCCCCGAGTGGCGCTTTCATTCGATGCCACGGTAGCCGACTCCTGCGAACACTGATAATCACGATAAATGGGGGCGGGCTCAGAGCAACAGCCTGAGGCGCGGCAGTATCCCCGATATAGATAGTGCGGCGTACAGCAATAGCAATGACATGCCAATGTTGAGAGGTTTCCTGTACTGACCGAACAAGCGCTGAATAGTAGTACCGAACAATGCCCAGCAAGACGCCGCTAAGGCCGAGCAGCACGCGAGGAAGAGCGAGAACAGAATCAAGATAACGAGGGACTGGTAGTATGGAGTGATGAAGTTCGCAGTCACCGTCAGGCCGTACAGGAGCATCTTCGCGTTCACAAACTGCATGCCGATGCCGGTGACAAACGTTGCACTACGTGCGTTCGCGGTTGCCGCATTCACATCCGTCTTGAGCACGCGCAAAGCCAGATACAGCATGTACAGCCCGCCAAGGGCCTCGGCGAACGGACGAAAGCTGGGGATGAACCGCGACAGCGACAGGTTGAAGTAGCTGCAGGCAGTCATCACCACTACCACACCTGCGAAGATGCCCGCAATAAAGTGAAGCGTCTTGCGGAAGCCGAACCTGCTCCCATTGACCAGACACATCATGTTGTTTGGACCCGGCGTGATCGTCATTGCCAGTATATAGGACAAGAACGCAAGTACGTTGGGCATTCCGGAATCTCTCCCCACTCGCCATCTACCATGCCTACATGCTACGTGGAATTCGCTGTGAGTTCTACGTTTTCCTTGTGTATTCCATGCGTATCCCTCGCTGCCTACAGTACATAGCTTCGCCCCCACCTCATCGAATGGGGGCGAAGATGCTCTATGCCTTGTGCCAGAGGTACTAGAAGCTGGCTTTGATCCCGGCAATCACGCCGCGGGCTTCCGGCACAGCAGCCCCGAGCGGGCTCGTGTTGTCTCCGAATCCTGTGATCGCCCCAATCGAAAGTTCCACTGCCTGCGCCAGCATATACGTGTAGCGCGGGATCACGAGCCCCGCCTTGCCTGTGAGATCCACAAGGCCAACCAGCTCCAGCTGATGGTTATCGGCCGGGGAATAGCGCGTCACTACCAGGGAATAGACGCCCGCTTTGCGC
>DAOTAC010000133.1:0-6461 GCA_035382325.1 Bacillota bacterium
GGGATTTGTCGATGCCCATACTCACCTGGTGTTTGCCGGGGAACGCTACCGCGAACATGTGATGCGCCCCGGTGGAGCCAAATACTTAGATATCCTGGCCGCAGGTGGCGGGATCCTGTCGACGCTCACGTCAACCCGCTCCGCGTCTTTGGCCGAACTGGTCGCGGGCGCAATGAAGCGGCTGGACACCATGCTTCTTCACGGGACCACTACTGTTGAGGCCAAGAGCGGTTACGGCCTGGATATCGATACTGAGCTGCGGCAGCTGGAAGCCGCGAGGCTCGTGTCGGAGGCACACCCGGTCGACGTAGTGAGCACCTTCATGGGAGCTCACGCAGTGCCGCCCGAGTTCAAGGGAGATCCCGAGGGATACCTGGATTTCGTGTTGTCGGAGGCGCTGCCGGCCGTTGCGGAACAGGGAATCGCCAAGTTCTGCGACGTGTTTTGCGAGGAAGGCGTCTTCTCCGTCGAGCAGTCTCGGGAGGTGCTTCGTGCAGGGATGGAACATGGCCTCCGTCCCAAGATTCATGCAGATGAGATCTTTCCTATTGGCGGCGCCCAGCTCGCCGCTGAGCTAAGAGCGGTATCCGCCGATCACCTGGCTGCGGCATCGCCTGAGGGCATTCGAAGCCTGGCCCGTGCAGGCGTGGTGGCGGTGTTGCTTCCGGCGACGATGTTTACCCTCATGTCCGAGGCGTACGCCGACGCGCGGGGCATGATCGATGCCGGTGTCGCCGTTGCTCTGGCGACCGACTTCAACCCGGGAACATCCCCCACAATGTCCATGCCTTTTGTGATCACTCTGGCCTGTCTTCAGATGAAGATGACTCCAGCTGAGGCTGTATGCGCCGCCACTCGCAACGCGGCCTGGGCCATCGGGCGTGGCGACCGCGCGGGAACCATCCAGGTTGGGCGCGATGCCGACTTCATTGTGTGCGATGTGCCGGCTGTGGATGCCCTTCCGTTCTCGGTGGGTGTAAACCCGGTCAGGGATGTAGTCAAGCGCGGGGTGCACGTGGTAAGGAACGCAGGAGGGGGAGGCGTATTATGTCGTTCGCGGATATGACCGTTCGTGGTTTTCTGGATGAACTCGCGTCGCGAAGCCCGGCTCCCGGAGGTGGCAGCGCATCGGCGGTTGCGGGCGCAATGGGCGTAGGCCTGGCCGCTATGGTCGCCGGCCTTACGGATACGTCCGTGATGGCGGCCGAGGACGCAGGCCGCGTCAACGAGATTATGCAGAGGTCGAAGGGGCTCATTGAGGCCTTGCTTGGGTGCGCCGATGATGATACTGCCGCGTTCAACGAGGTAATGAAGGCCTTCAAGCTGCCCAAAGCTACTGATGAGGAGAAGCGCGCGAGGCGGGAAGCCATACAGCTTTCGCTGAAGGGCGCGGTGAACGTTCCTCGTCGAACGCTGCAACTGGCCGCGGAGGGAATGCAGATGGCGGCGAACATGGCGGAGTTGGGCAATGACAATGCGGCCAGCGATGCGGGCGTTGGCGCTCTGCTTCTGGACACGGCCATGGGCGGGGCGATTTTCAACATGCAGATCAACCTGGCATCCATAAAGGACCAGGACTTCGTGGCCCAGATGAAATCGGAGATTGATCATTACGCCCAGCTGCGGGATGAGCTCAGGCAGCGGGCTGTGCATTCTGTGGGCCGGAGAATCGGGTCCTGACTCGCTCACTGGCGTTTCCGGGAACGATACTATCAGAGGGGATCATACGTATGGAAGACTGGGACGGGGGCAGCGTCGGGGCGAGGGTCGTGGCGCTCGATTCGGAAGGTTCAGTGCGGGCGGAGCTTGCTGCCATGGGAGTGAGTAGGGCCGGGGTCGATATCATGGCTCCCAAGAGCGTGTTTCGTGCCGTCCGGCTGCATAAAGTGCCGCTCAGGGCGGCTCTCGTGATAAAGCAGGAGATGCTGGCCAAGGGTGGGGAGGCGGCTCTGCCTTATGCTGCCGCGGGGCTGAGCGAGGAGCGCTGCGACGTGCTACTTTCGGGCACGCTAAGGCATTTCTCGCGGCTGACCGAAACCCTGAGGCGCCAGCCTTTCGGGCTGCCGGCGATCGCCCGCGAGATCGATGCGGCTTTAGCCGCGTTCGACGGCACACCTGAACCGATGCACATCGGCGGGAGGACATTCCGGTTCGGGGAGCGAACGTACGTGATGGGCATCCTAAACGTAACTCCAGACTCCTTTTCCGACGGCGGGCAGCATTTGTCGTGCGACGACGCGCTGAGGCACGCTGAGGCGATGCTGGAATCCGGCGCCGACATCATCGACATAGGGGGCGAATCCACGAGGCCGGGCGCCGCCCCAGTCTCCGAAGAAGAGGAATGCGCCCGCGTCCTTCCGGTAGTCCGTCTCCTTGCGACCCGTTCCAATGCTATCATATCGATAGACACATACAGAGCGAACGTTGCGCGAAAATGCCTGGACCTCGGCGCGCACATTATCAACGACATAACTGCCTTCCGCGGCGAAGGCGACATGGCGGCGGTAGCATCGCAGTATGGTGCCCCGGTGATACTGATGCACATGTTGGGGCACCCCACTGATATGCAGGTAGACCCAGCGTACGATGAGGTGGTTCACGAGGTCTGCGAGTATCTCAGGCAGCGCGTGGCATATGCGTGCGAGCGCGGCGTGTCGGTGTGTAACACTATCGTTGACCCTGGAATAGGCTTTGGTAAGACGCCGCAGCACAACCTGGAGATAATGAGGCGTCTTCGTGAACTCAAGAGCCTGGGAAGGCCGATCCTAGTAGGAACATCGCGCAAGTCCACAATTGGCAAGGTTCTGGGGAGACCCGTGCATGACAGAGTATGGGGTACGGCGGCAACTGTCGCGCTGGCCATCGCATCCGGAGCCGACATGGTGAGAGTGCATGACGTCGCTGAAATGGCGACGGTTGCCCGAATGACGGACGCGGTCACTCGGGGATGGCGCGGAGAGGAGGACGGCAATGCAGGCTGACAGGATCACACTGAAGAACCTGGTGTTCTATGCCTACCACGGTGTATTTGCGGCCGAGAAGGAACTGGGGCAGAGGTTCGAGGTGGATATCGACATGTACGGCGACTTCCAGACTGCAGCGCGTGCCGACGACATTGACATGACCGTGAACTACGGAGACGTGTACGCGCTGGTCAAAGAGATTGTCGAGGAGCGCGAGTTTGACCTCATCGAAGCGCTGGCTGGTACTATCGGCGACGAAGTGCTGGCGGGCTACCCTGTGAGCCGCGTGACAGTCCGTGTGCGAAAGCCCAATGCGCCTCTGGGCGGGCCTGCCGACTACGTGGAGTGCGAGATTAGCCGCGGCGCGGCCGGGGGAGGACAGCCGGGGCCCAGATGTGAGGACGACGTGTGTGAAGGTGAAGCCGAGCTTTGACATTCTACAAGTAGAAGAGACTGATTCGACGAACCGGATGGCACGGGTGCTGGCAGAAAGCGGAGCGTGTGACGGCACTGTGGTGGTCGCCGGACGGCAGACGGCGGGTCGCGGGCGGCGCGGGAGGTCCTGGTTGTCAAGTGGCGACTTCGGGCTGTGGTTCTCTGTAGTGCTCAGGCCGGAGTTTGAGCCGAACCTCGCGGGCCTTCTAGGGATTGGTGCGGCTGTTGCCGTTGCCCGTGCCGTAGACAAGCTTACCGGAGTGAGCGCCGATCTCAAGTGGCCCAACGATGTGCTGATAGGCGGCCGAAAGGTCTGCGGGGTGCTGGCCGAAGCATCGACAGCAGCCGGGCGCGTCGAGTGGGCCGTGGTCGGCGTGGGGATCAACCTGTTTCATCCTGAGGGTGGGTTTCCACCGGAGATATCGCCGGTGGCCACCTCGCTTTCCGAACACATGGGCCCGGAGGCCGCGATCGACCGTGAGCGCCTGCTGGGGGCAGTCCTAGATGAACTGGCGGACCGCCTTGCGCTACTTGAGCGGGAGGGCGCCCGCGGCGCTTGCGAGCTTGTGGACGAGGCTGAGCGCCTCATGCGGTCCATGATGGGCCGCCGGATAACGGTCAAGGCTGCGTCAGGCCAGTTTGAGGCGGTGGCTGTGCGATTGGACCACGAAGGCGGCTTGGTGGTCGCAAACGACTGCGGCGAGTCGATCAGAGTCACGTCGGCCGACGTATCAATAGGATATGGTCCGGCAGAATCGGCAGAATCGGCACAATCGGCGGAACCAGCAGAACCGGCAGAGGAGGCTCCTGCTCGATGAACAAGGCAATTGCTCTAGCTGTAGCTGCGTTGATGGTCGGCATGTCGTGTAGGGCGCCGGCGGTTGCTGCTGCGCCTTCGGTTCCGGCAGCCAGGACTGCCGCGGCGCCCGGACGCCTGACGCTGGAGCCGGGCTGGACCGATATCGCGCGGATCATCACAAATCTTGGGGGTGCCGGCGCATCGGTTGCCCTCTCCGCGGCACTTTTAGCTTACGACCCTCCCACAGGCAAGATGATGCTTAATGCCACCGCGTGCACTGCAGGGGTTGTGGAGGCGCTCAAGATAGGTTTAGGTCGCGCGCGGCCGTACGTGCCAGGTGATGGCGGACGGTTTACGGGCCCAAACCTATCGCCGGATTACCACTCCATGCCGTCGGGTCACACGGCTAATGCATTCGCCATGGCGACTGTGCTGTCACACAAACACCCCGACTGGTCCCCAGTGTTGTACGGGCTTGCGCTGGCGGTGGGCCTGAGCCGGATCGAGCTGGGCGTACACTGGCCGAGCGATGTTGTGATCGGGGCCGGCATAGGGCTTGCGGTGGGTATTCAGGTTACTCAGGGCCGTCTGCGCCTGTTTGCCTTCGACAACGATTAGCATTGAATGCTGAGAACAACTGAACCGTGGCGGCGCCAGATTTCCGGCGGCCACGGTTCGAGTGTCTTACCGACCTGACATCTCAGCGATCAATCCTCACCTCGCGTGGGTATGCATCCCAGGCACGGTCCACCAGGCGGCTGGGGCGCGGGCGAGGGCGGAACCTCAGGGAATTCTGGAACTGGCGGCATGGGGCCCGGCCCCGGCATTGTGGGGCACGGAGGCTGTGGGTACGGGTAGTACGGTGGACACGGGGTCGGCGCCGGCATCACCGGCATGGGCATCGGGCACGGCATAGGCATTGGGCATGGCATCGGTGTTGGACATGGCATCGGCGTTGGACATGGCATCGGCGTCGGCCATGGCCCCGGGCATGGCGCAGGCGTGGGAATCGGCTGCGGCATGGGAGCGGGGCCAGGGCACGGCATCGGAGTAGGGTACTGCGCAGGCGTGGGCATTATCAGCCCGGGGCATGGTGCCGGCTGTGCCGGCGGCCACATCATCTCGGGCGGATACATCGGGCATGGCGCAGGTGTAGGCATCGGCATCGGCGTTGGACATGGCATCGGGATTGGCGCCGGCGTCGGCTGAATGGCCTCCATCGGCGAACAGCAGAGGATCGTATCGAAGAACGTCGCGTGCCGGAGCTCGTCGCCGCATATATCGAGGATCGCCCGTTTCAGGCACTCTGTGGGAGCCAGTTGCGCCATCCTGCTATAGGAGTGGACTCCTTCGATTTCGTCTGCATAGGCATCCTGTACCATGGAGAAGAAGTCGTTGGAAGGCAGCACGTGATATCACCTCGTCATGTGGGTTCTAGCTTCTTCAGTGGCAGTATATTGCTAGGGTCCTCGTCAAGTTCCCATGCCTTAGTCACTTCTGCGCGATTGCGGCAGCTGACAGATAATGCGGAGGTATGCCCCATGGCAGATGAGAGGCGATCCATTGACCTATCAGTAACGGGAATGTCATGCGCAGCCTGCGCTGCTCGCGTCGAACGATCGCTGAAACACGAACCCGGGATCCACCAGGCCAGCGTCAATCTGGCATCGGAGACTGCTCGCGTGCTGTATGATCCCGGCGTTGTGGATCCAGACCGGATCATCCAGGTTGTGGAAAACGCCGGGTACAGCGCTCGTGAACTAGTTCGTGACCGGCGCGAGGACGATGCACGCAAGGCCGAGGATAGGCGGAGAGCAGGCATGAACTGGGGCCTGTTCTGGGTCGGCGCGGTCCTCAGTCTTCCCATGGTCATCGGGATGCTGGCGGAACTCGCCGGCGTGCATTCGCTCATGTTCCTGATGGACCCTGTGCTCGGGTTTGTGCTGGCCACGCCGGTTGTGCTGGTGCCCGGTTCGCGCTTTTACATCAGCGCTTACAAGACCGTGACGCACGGCGGCGCCAATATGGACGTGCTCGTGGCCTTGGGCACGGGCGCGGCCTACGTGCTGAGCGTGGTAAACACGTTTTTTGCTCGCGGTCCAGTCTACTACGAAGCGGCCGCGGTTGTGATAACCTTGGTGCTTCTAGGGAAGAACCTTGAGCACGGCGCCAAAGGAAGAGCGAGCGAGGCCATTCGGAAACTTGTCTCTCTTACCCCGCGCACAGCGACGATTATGCGCGGCGAAATCGAGGAGACGGTAGCG
>DAOTAC010000134.1:0-6433 GCA_035382325.1 Bacillota bacterium
GCTCTTTCCGGGGCTCAGCCGGCGTGAGGTCGCGGTGACGGCCCCGTTTCTATTTCGCGCGGCGGAGCTGCTTGCCCGCGTGGAACCTGATGTAAGTTTTGTTCTGTGCCTGTCTCCGTTTGTCGGTACTGCCTCACTGGAACAGCTCTTCTCGCACACCAGGCATGCCGCGAGAATTGACGGGACGGCGGCACGCGTCGAGAAGAGCGCCGGGCCGCTTGAAGCGATAACCACGGAAGGCATACGCGTCAGGATAGAGACGGTACTCATGTACGAGGCCATGGCGGCATCTGACATCGCAGTCTGCACGCCTGGCCCGGTCTGTGCGGAGTTAGCCTACCTTGGAGTGCCGCATGTCGTGACGGCCCCCCTCAACGTGCCCGGCGCGCTGGCGGTACCCGGTGTATCCCCACTGCTATGTTCGTTGCCTTTCCTAGGAGAGACCTTCCAAAGACGGGCGGTTGACCGTCTCAAAACATCGTCGCGCTTTGTGTCCATCGTGAACCAGCGAGCAGGCAGGATGATCGCGCCCGAGATTGTGGGGCGCGTGCGTCCGGAGGATGTGGTGATCCCATGCGTGGAATTGCTGGGAGAGGCTGCGCGACGCGACAAGATGTCCAAGGAACTACGCGAAGCGGCCGGGCTCACAGGCGCAGCTGACCGGGTGGTTCAGGCTATCCAGCGAGTGGCGCTGTCCCAGCAATAACCGACATTCGCGGCGCAGCTTGTGGGCAGGTATGTAGCATGCGCGTGTCGAAAAATCAGTATAATGCCGACAACATCTCGCGGCGCCCGGGAACCTTGTAATGGCAGGGTGCGTCTGTAACGGGTGAACGCTGGGGGTTTTGGGGGCGCCTGCCATGAACGATCTGAACGGCTCGGGTCTTTGCGCTGCCGGTCTCGCCAAGAGCTTTGCCGGCAGGCGCGTCGTCGATGGCGCCTGCGTGTCGGTGGGGCGCGGGGAGATAGTGGGGCTTCTTGGGCCTAACGGCGCCGGGAAGACCACCACTTTTTACATGCTAGTCGGGCTTGAGCACCCTGATTCGGGGCGCATCAGCATTGGCGGGGCAGATATCACCTTTGCGCCAGTGTGGGAGCGTGCGCGTCGCGGGCTCGGTTACCTAGCTCAAGAACCATCGATATTTCGTCGGCTCACAGTTGAGGCCAACATCATGTCAGTCTTGCAGGCATCAGGCGGCTCGCCTGAGCCATGTGCAAGTCGGCTCGAGTCACTGCTTGAGCAATTCGATCTGGCGCGTCTCAGGCGTCAGATGGGGTTCACTTTATCAGGCGGCGAGCGCAGGCGGGTCGAGATAGCCAGGGCTCTGGCTGCATCCCCCTGCTACATGCTGTTGGACGAGCCTTTCACAGGGGTCGACCCGATTGCCGTGGGAGAACTGCAGGAGATCGTAATCGGGTTGAAGCAGGCTGGGCTCGGAGTTCTGATCACCGACCACAACGTACGGGATACCCTGTCCATTGTGGATCGTGCCTATATCATGCACGAAGGGCGGATACTTGTGTCCGGAACCGCCCAGGAGATCTCGGAGGATTCCGCTGCACGGCAGGTCTATCTTGGTGACAGGTTCAGTCTCTGAGCCGGAGTCTTCCTTCTACCCGGGAGGGGATGTGCAGTGTATGGAGTAGCGCTCATAGTGGTGCTTGCAATCGCGGGCGGCGTGATTGCATATGCCGGCGACAGAATAGGCATGAAGGTCGGCAGGAAGCGACTGTCCATCTTCGGCCTAAGGCCCAAGTACACTTCCATGATCATTACTGTCATTACTGGAGTAGTGATTGCCGGTTGTTCCATACTCCTGCTCTCGCTGGCATCGGAAAATGTCAGAAAAGCGCTGTTTCAGATCCGCGAAATCCAGGAGGCTCTATCCACAACCCAGAGTGATCTCGAGGCCAAACGCGCAGAGGCAGAGATGCTGTCGAGGCAGGTAGGAGAGATCACAGGCGAGTATGAGGAGCTTCAGGTCAGATTCGATGAGGCAAATCGCGAACTGGTGCGCGTATCCGAGGAGCGTACCCGGGCCGTAGGGGAGCTTGCCCGAGTCCAGGCACGTCTGGTCGAGTCGGAGGAACGCCTCCGCGGGATTGAGGCAAGGTTCGAAGCCGCCGCCAACGATCTAGGCATCGCCAATGCCGAGCTGGAGTCGGCCCAGGCGGAAAGATCCAGGCTCGAACAGGAGAAGGCCGGGCTTCAGGCGAGTGTTGCTTCGCTCACTCTCACCCGAGATGAGCTAACTCGGGAGGTAGCGAGCCTGGAGAAGAAGGTGGAGGACATCAGGGTCAGTGCGGCAATGGCCCTGGCTGAGGCGGCGCAGTCGTCCCAAACCTCGATGATTGGACGAGTCATATTCCGTGCCGATGAAGTCGTGTTGGGAAGGGTAATTGACGCCTCGCAACCAGTGGAATCCATCGATGAACAAGTGCGCGCGTTTTTGCTTGAGATCAACGACATAGCGGTTCGCCGTGGTTCCGGGCCTGCCGACGACTCCCACCGGGATGATGGCGATACATCTGCCATCAGGTTCGACCTGGCGAATGCCTCGGCTGCGTTTGCCAAGATAATGGAGTCGCGCGACAAGGTAGTATTGCGGGCGGTATCTCCGGTGAATACCTGGTACGGCGGTGTGCTGCTAGTATCGCTGCACGTGTTCCCGGAGAAGCGAATCTTCGAGGCCGGGCAGGTCGTTGCATCCAGGGTGATTGACGGTTCGGCCGGGATCGACAAGATCCAGGAGGGTCTGCTTGGCCTGATGGAGGATGTCAACAGTGCTCTGATGGCAGCGGGTATGCCCACTGACGAGGAGGGCAAGATCGGTACCATACTTACGGTGGCCGAGTTCGCATCGGCGATTACGAGGGTGCTGTCAAACAAGGCCCCGGTCACAGTTGAGGCCGTGGCAGAGCGCGACATCTGGCGCATCGCCGGTCCTCTATCCCTGAAGCTGATGATCAAGCCTGTGTGAGCGTTCCAGCATCTCACAGCGGGCAAAAATCTTACCTGTGGTGAAGGAGTTGACCGCGGTTTGGAGAATATCATCACGCAGGCCGAGTTTTAGCGATACCTGCGTTTTCGCTCTTTGACTGGCGGCGAGTTGGAAGGAGGCGCCGCTGCCGACCAGAGTGCCGGTTCTTCATACTGGCAATGGGGCTCACTTCTGCTGGGCGCCGGGGCGAGGAAACTAGAACACTCGTCAGGGTGACCCCGTTAGATGCGAGTTCTTAGCGTTAAGCACCAACTCGAGGGGGGAAGAGATTAATGAAGAAATTCCTGGCCATACTTGTCAGCGCCGTGATGATCATCGTAATGGCGCTACCGGTGTTGGCGAGTCCCTTCTCTGATCTGTCCGATAGCCACTGGGCTGCCGACGCGGTGAAGATGCTTGCTGCGTTGGGCATAATCCAGGGATATCCGGACGGGACGTTCAAGGGACGCAACCAGGCAACGAGATATGAGGTCGCGCTCATGGTGGCCAGGGCGCTCGAGTATCTCGACAAGGACATCAGGGACCTCACGGAAAGGTTGAACCAACTCCAGGGCGAGCCCGTGCCGGCTCAACCTGAGCCGAGCTCGGGTGAAGTGGTCCTTCAGGCTCCGTCGCCCGACGCGACCATTCTTGAGCAGGTGATAGCCGAGAAGATCGCCGGCATGTCGGAAGCGCAGTGGGAGGAGTTCGACGATAGGCTGTCGGCCCTCCTTGCCCGGATCGATGATCTTTCCGAGGCCAATAAGGCGGAGCATGCTGATCTATGGAAGGCGTTGGGGGCCCGGAAGGACGGCTCCACAGGTGATGAGGATCTTCAGAAAGAGATGGAGCTTGCCCTCCTTCAGCAGAAGGCCGAGCTCATGATGGCCTTCTACGATTCGATCGCGGCTGCAAACGATGAGAGGGATCGCGCGATCGAGCGCCTAAAGGCCGAATTCGATCAGGCCCTGCTCGACCAGCAGGCCGCTCTGGTGGCTTCTTTCTACGATGTGCTCGAGGCGTACAAGGGCGAGCACGAAATCGACCACGCTGCGCTGGAGGCCAAGATTGAGGCCCTATTGGCTGAGCTTAAGCCCGCGGATGGCAAGGCCGCTGGGGGCGAGCTCGATCAGGCATTGCTCGACCAGCAGGCCGCAATGATGGCCGCCATATACGATGTGCTCGACGCCTACAAAGGTGAGCACGAAATAGACCATGCTGCGCTGGAGGCCAAGTTCGAGGCCCTCTGCGCGGAGCAGGCTGCAGCGCTGGAGGCTTCCTTCAGGGAAGCGCTTGCCGATTTGCGCGATGAAGTCTCCGTGGCGATGCTGGAGCACAAGGCCGAATTGACCATGGCATTCTACGACTCCATTCAGGCGCTGAAAGACGAATACGAACAGAGGTTCCAGTCCCTCGGAGAGCAGTGGGAAGTGGCGCTTTTGGAGCAGAAGGCAGAACTGACCATGGCCTTTTACGACTCTGTGCAGGCGCTGAAGGATGAGAACGAGCAGAAGTTCGCTGCTATCGAGGCGAACTGGGAGCGGGCGCTTCTGGAGCAGAAGGCAGAACTGACCATGGCCTTCTACGATTCCATCGCTGCCCTACGCGATGCGAATGAGCAGAGGTTTGCTGCGATCGACCAGGCGTTCGTTGCCATCGAAGAGAAGTGGGAAGTCGCGCTTCTGGAGCAGAAGGCAGAACTGACTATGTCCTTCTACGATTCCATTGAGGCGGTGAAAGACGAGTACGAGCAGAGGTTCGCCGCCATCGAAGACAAGTGGGGACTAGCGCTTCTGGAGCAGAAGGCGGAACTGACCATGGCCTTCTACGATTCCATTGAGGCGGTGAAAGACGAGTACGAGCAGAGGTTCGCTTCTCTCGAGGAGAAATGGGAAGTCGCGCTTCTGGAGCAGAAGGCCGAACTGACCATGGCCTTCTACGACTCGGTTGCGGCTGAGAGAGATGCACGCATCCGCGCTCTGGACGAACTCGCTGCCATGCACGAGCAGGATCTGATCAATGCCAAGGCAGAGATGTCGGCAGCTACCTACGATGCACTCGAAGCGGTACGCGGTGAGTTCTCACTGGAGATCGACGCAATAATGGCTGTGATCGATGCGCTCAGGGCTGAGTACGACACGGAGCTTAAGGCCCTCGGCGCGCGTATCGACGCTGTGGATGCGGCGCTCAATGCGCGTATCGATGCCCTGGAGATAGAGGTGGCTGATGTCAGGGCGCTTGCGGATCAGAACGCGTTCGACATCGTCGACACCTACCACAAGATCAAGGCGGAAGACATTGCTCCGCTCACCGAGCGCGTTGACAAGCTCGAGGAGTCCGCGGCCGCCGCGCACGCGGAGATCAAGGCGCTTCGCGACGACTTTGGCAAGGTGCGCATCGGTGGGAGCAATGAACTGAAGTTCGTGGATATCGATGCCCACGGCGATGTTGGCGCCGCGTTCTACAAGAATCCGTTCGCCGGGTCCGGTAGTGTGTACGCGCCTACATCGAAACTGGAGAATACACTCAAGCTCGCGCTGAAGCTTCAGCCGCGCCAGGGTGTGAACATCGACATAGGCCTGAAGGCCGTTACCGACGTGTTCGGCGGGCCTGATACGCTGGGGCTGTTTAGTGGGGATATTGATGCATTGATCACTACCCCGCAGGACGTGACCAAGCTCAGAGCTGGCACGCTTGACCGCCCGGGCAACTTCACCAAGTACCAGATCAGCGCCGCTGAGTTTGCCGACACCGAGGTGCGCGGTATTGGCGCTGAATACAAGCGGGGTACCTTGAGCGCCTCGGGCATTATCGCTAAGCTGCCTCCGACCGCCGATGGCACCAAGGATTTCCAGTATGTGCTGGGTGCCGGCACTCAGTTCAAGCTCACCGACAAGCTCACATTGGGCGCCAGAGTGCTTGACATTCGCAACGATGAGTGGTCGGGCGGGGTGTACGGCTCCGGATCTAGGCCTGAGGAGATTACGTTCGGCGGCGACTTTGCGCTTAAGCTCGCGGACGAGTTCAGCATGACCGGTGAGATGTCGATGTGGAAGAACAGCGATATGGACGAGTATCTCACTGCTCACAATCTGGGCGTCCAGGGCAAGCTCGGGTTCCTTAACATCAAGGCCTCGCATGAGCAGGTCGAGGAGGGGTATGATCCCGTGTTCCGCGGTACCGCGGAGGGGGTCGACCCGGACTTCCTGGCCAACGATATCCGCTTGTCCAGTCTCACTGTTGAAACCGACCCGATGCGGGGCTTCGTCATAACCGGCGAGGTATCCCGCGAGGGCGACGCGTACTATGATACCGAGGACGAGGCGGCCTATGGAGCGAAGGTGGCGTACAACACGAAGCTTCTGGACGCGGACCTCACTTTAAGAGGCGGCCTCAAACACGTGGATGTCAGGAAGCCAGTGGATGATCCTGCCACCACAGCGCAACTGGGC
>DAOTAC010000135.1:0-6426 GCA_035382325.1 Bacillota bacterium
CGTTAAGGCCGGGGCCGAATTCCTCACCGATAGCGCGGCGCTAGGCGTATTCCCTGGGCCCCGGCTGGCGGTGAACGTAGGGAATGAAGAAGCCATTGCTGTGTCTGCCAAGAGAATCCTGCTAGCTACAGGGGCGACTGAGAATGCTGTGTCTTTCCCAGGGTGGACACTGCCCGGAGTGATGGGCGCCGGAGCAGCGCAAACCATGCTCAATGTCAACCGGGTGCTGCCTGGGAACCGGATTCTCATGATCGGCTCCGGGAACGTAGGTCTGGTCGTTAGCTATCAGCTGCTGCAGGGCGGGGCCGCTGTGTTGGCCGTGATCGAGGCGGCTCCTCGCGTGGGCGGGTATGCTGTTCATGCCAACAAGATAGCCCGAGCTGGGGTTGAGATTCTCACATCGCATGTCGTTACCGAAGCGAGAGGCGTTGACAGAGTAACCTCGGCCCAAGTGGCGAAAGTCGACGACAGGTGGACGCCGATCAAGGGCACTGAGCGTGAATTCGAAGTTGACGCCATATGCATAGCTACCGGGCTGAACGCCATGACCGAGCTGGCGAGGATGGCGGGGTGCCGGATCGTTCACCTGCGCGAACTCGGCGGATACACTCCATGGCATGACCGGAGAATGTGCACGTCGTTGCCTGAGATCTACGTGGCCGGCGATGCGGCAGGAGTCGAAGAAGCAAGCAGCGCCATGGAGAAGGGACGAATCGCAGGGATCTCGATCCTCGAAGACCTGGGTTTCATCGCGCCATGCGACGCTCAAACAGAGCGGGACGATCTGTGGAAATCGCTTGAAGCTCTCAGGCAGGGCCCATTCGGCAACACTGTCCGACGAGGCTACGACAGGCTGTTCGGCGATGAATCCAGGTGCAGCTCGTGCACGTCTGCGCATCGGGGCGAGGACTTTATGGTCGGTTCAGCCCCGAGAAAGGCACCGGGTTACCCATCGGACACGAGGCTTGCCAAGGGACCGGTTGCGGTTATCGAGTGCACCCAGGAGATTCCGTGCAATCCGTGTGAGTCAGCTTGTGCAAGGCACGCGATTACTGTCGGTGATCCGATTACCAGCCTGCCCAGGCTGGATGAGGACAAGTGCAACGGTTGCGGACGTTGCATAGCATACTGCTCCGGGCTCGCGATCATCACGATTGATGCAGCCTATTCTGACACAGAGGCCCTGATGGGCTTCCCATACGAGTTCCTGCCCTGCCCGAACAAGGGCGACGAGGTTTCCCTAGTGGACAGGCTAGGCAAGCCGATTGCTCGAGGTCGAGTAATGCGTGTCACCAAACCCATGGACGGTACTCGGGTGGTGTACGCTGTCGCGCCCAAAGAGCTGATTCACGACATCCGGGGCATCAAGTGGCAGGCGGGAGGCGAGAGTCAATGAGCGACAGCAAGGAAAGCTGCCTAGTATGCCGTTGCGAAGAACTGACTGAAGACGAGATAAGGCAGGCTATCAGGGAAGGCTGTACCACTCTCACGGCCATTAAGCGGCGCACGCGCGCCGGCATGGGGCTGTGCCAGGGGGGGACATGTCAGCGTCTTATCCTGGCGATTCTTGCTCAGGAAACGGGCCAAGATGTCGCGGAGCTTGTGCCGGACACGTCGAGGTTCCCTGTCAGGCCAATACGCGCTGAACTGGTAGGTGATCTGCGAGATGGCGAAGACAGTTGACGAATGCCAGGTTGCCATAATCGGTGGAGGGATTATCGGCTGCTTCATCGGCTACTACCTTTCGGCGCGCGGCATGGATGTAGTAGTGATAGAGAAGGCCGACTTATGCTCAGGCGCTACCGGTGCGAACGATGCATGCCTGATGGCCCAGTCCAAGAAACCCGGCCCCAAACTGGACATGGCAGTTGAGAGCGCCCACATGTTCGAGACGCTCGCCGACGAACTCGACTATGACATCGAGTACGTCAGGAAAGGATCAATGATCATTCAGGAGACAGAAGAGGAAGCCCAGGCGATGCGGGAGTTCTGCACCGCGCAGAAGGATGCAGGGCTGCCTGTGGAGTTTCTAGACCAGCGCGAAACCCATCGCGCGCAGCCATGCCTGTCAGACCACATAATCGGATCAACGGTGTGCCCCCTCGACGGCGAGGTCAACCCGTTCGCCCTACTCGTGGCGCTTGACCGCGCCATTCGCAGATACGGCGGACGCATCATGACTAATGCTCCTGTGGTCGGCTTCGAGGTGGCCGGCAACAGAGTAACCGAGGTGGCTACAGACCGCGGAAATGTCAGGGCGGATGTCGTTGTGTGCGCAGCGGGCGCCTATGCCCCGCTCATCGGGAACATGCTGAGAATCGAGATACCCATACGGCCGAGACGAGGCCAGATACTAATTACAGAGCCCATTGCGCCTCTGATTGGCGCCTACGTGATGTCTGCCAAGGCCATCGCAGCTAAGCATAGAGCAGTCGCTGTACACGAGAACAATTCCGGCAAAGACGATCCGATGCAGTTTGGCCTTGGCATGATTATAAGCCAGACAGTGAATGGCAATATGGTATTGGGGGTGACACATGAATTCGTAGGGTACGACGCAGGCACTAGCATAAGGGGTCTGGGCTCGATAGCCAGATACACGTCGACTATCATACCGGCTCTGAAAGGTGTTAATGTGATTCGCACCCTGGCTGGTCTGCGCCCCTTCTCTGAAGTGGGAGGTCCCGTAATCGGCCCCATTGGGGAGTACGCCAACTTCATTGTGGTCACTGGGCATGAAGGCGATGGGGTGGCAGTTGCGCCTTCGACCGCGAAGGGAGTTGCAGACAAGATAGCGAGTGGAGCATGGGGGTAGGCCAAGGCCCATGTGACCGTATTCGAAGCCTAGACGCGGACGTTACTCGTCATCACCACCTGTCACAGTTGAACTAGGATAGTGAGCCCATCTCGGTACTACTCAAGTCAGGTAGGAGGTAAGCAAGATGAGATCAGCCAAGCGTATCATGGTATGTGGTATTGCGCTGGTTCTAGCAGCAGTAGCGTCGATTGGGTTCTCGGGATACGGTATTGCGGCAGCTCCCAAAGTTGTAGTACTGCAGGCTGCGTCGGGTGGCCTGGGCGGGACTTGGTATGGACAGATGGCGGCACTGGCCGCGATAGTCAAAGAGGCGGATCCGGGAATCGATATGAAGACGGTCCCTGGGGCGGGTTTGGCCAACCCCTTACGCGTGGATAGTGGGGACGCTCAGGTGGCATGGGGCATGCCCACCTTCGTGAAAGACGCGGTTGAAGGCAAGGGAGAGTTCAACACACCTTCCAAGAACGTCAGGGGCATAGCTGCGGGGTTTACGCTCCATCCCTTGCAGTTCCTGGTGACGCGAGACAGCGGGATCAAGTCAATTGAGGAGATCAAGCAGAAGAGACTGCCTATTCGAATTGCCATCGGGCGCGCAGGGTCAGTCGACGAGATTACAGCCAGGATGATCCTGGAGTACTATGGGATCACCTATGACACGGTCAAGTCATGGGGCGGATCTGTCATGCTCCTGGAATACAGCGAGCAGGTGAAGAAGATAAAGGACCGTCAGGCAGACGCCTATATACTGATGATGCCAATTCCGGCGCCTACGGTTCAGGAGATCATACTCAACCGACCGCTGAAGATGCTACCGCTCGACCCCAAAATGGCTGAGGAGTTCAACCGGAAGTACGCTTTTGCAGTCCAGAAGCTCACCCCTGACATGTATGATGGCAAGACCATCGACGAAGCGATGATCGTTCCCGCCGTCGATCTCTCGCTCATTGTGAACAACAAGGTAAGCGATGATGTGGTGTACCGGATTACCAAGGCCATATGCGAGAACGTCGACAAGGTCCGGGCGATTGGGCCGACGTTCGTCGATTTCGACCCCGCGGAATCGTGGAAGAACACCGGGGCACCGCTCCATCCGGGCGCAGAGAAGTACTACCGCGAGATGGGGTACATCAAGTAGAGGCTACCAGTAGCTCGAATCATGCCTTCCACGGGCCGGAGCCGGGGACCGGCGTCTCCGGCGCCGGCTCCCGAGGATGTGCTGAAGACGAGTGCGAAATGCAGTTGCGGCAGAGTAGTACGAGGGGGTAGGAATTGTGAGAACCTTTAAGGGGCCCCTGGCCACTGCAGTCCTGATATGGGCCTTGGTGGCTGCATCGATACACATTTATGCAGTTGTTCGCGTTGTGAATACGGCTTTCCTATGCGGAGTGCACTTGCTGTGTTTGCTGCCTCTCGGGTTCATCTTGTACCCGGCTACGCCGAAAAGCCCGAAAGACCGCCCCACCGCCATGGACGTTATCCTGGCAGCTCTAGCCTTCGCGTGTGCACTCTACCTGACCAAGAACTACTCGTATGCAGAGACCAGGTGGTACCTGGCATCGCCCGTGTCGACCCTAGAAGCCGTGCTGGGCGCCATAAACGTACTACTGATCGTAGAGGCTACACGTAGGGCGGTCAGCCCTGTAATGGCTGTGGTAGAGATCGCCGCCATAGTCCATCTTGCGCTCGGTCAGTTCATGCCCGGCGTCTTGCACCACCCTGGCTTCTCATTTGTACGAGTGACGGAGATGTTCTATCTCAATCGCGACCAGGGTATCTATGGGATGCTGACAAGTATCTCGTCGACGTACATTGTGCTTTTCGTTCTGTTCGGAGCTTTCATTGCGCAGTCGGGAGTAGGCGAGTTCTTCACCGACCTGGCGTTCAAAATCGCCGGAAAGTCTCCTGGCGGACCCGCGAAGGTTGCAGTCATAAGCAGCGCTTTGTTCGGCACCGTAAGCGGGATTGGAACAGCAAACGTGTACGGAACGGGCACGTTCACCATTCCCCTCATGAAGAAGATGGGTTACAAGCCGGAGTTCGCAGGCGCCGTAGAGGCAGCGGCATCTACCGGCGGGCAGTATATGCCCCCGGTGATGGGCGCTGCGGCGTTCGTGATGGCACAGTGGATCGGCATACCCTATGTGAAGCTAGCCATGCACGCCAGCTTGAGCGCTATACTCTTCTTCGTCTCCATAGGAATATGCGTGGATATCAGAGCTAGGCGGAGAAATCTGGCTGCGGGCGGGGATCTTGGGGTAGGAACCAAGCCCTGGAGCGAGATCTTGAAACGCGTCTACAATCTCCTTCCGCTAGCGGTTATCCTTGGCTTGCTGCTGGCGGGATACTCTCCGATGTATGCTGGGCTAGCGGCCATAATAGTCACGGTAGCCATAAGCTACTTTAGCCGCGACACTAGGATGACCCTGGGGAAGATTATCGCGGCGCTTGACACAGGCATGAAGAACACGATTATGGTGGCCATCGCATGCGCGGGGGCAGGCATAATCGTAGCTTCGATCTCCCACACCGCACTTGGTTTGTCCTTCGTGTCGATGGTCCTTTCCTTGTCTCGCGGTCACTTGTTGCCTGCTCTGCTTCTGACGGCCCTGATATCGCTAATCCTCGGCACTGGAATGCCGACGACCCCTGCGTACATCCTCACCGCGAGCTTAGCTGCGCCGGCGTTGACTCAGATGGGAGTAGACGTTGTGGCGGCCCACCTATTTGTCCTGTATTTCGCGGTCATCTCCGAGGTCACTCCGCCTGTGGCGATCTGTGCATATGCAGGCGCCAACATTGCGAAGGCCGACCCGATAAAGACCGGTGTGGAGGCTATGAAGCTGAGCATAGGAGGGTACATTGTTCCGATCGCCTTCGCATTCAACGGTGCGTTTCTGCTCAACGGGAATGTCGGTGGGATTCTGTTGGCGTCGGCGCTGGGCGTATGGGGACTGTGGCTGGTGAACGTGGGTCTCGAGGGCTGGATGTTCAGACTTATCAGCCCGCCGATGAGGATCGTAAGTGTAGCCCTGGGGTGCGCATGTTTTGTCCCGAACCAGTTGGTCGCGATCGCGGCGGCGCTCATTGCCTTGGGTGTGGCACTTGCTGAGAGGCGGAGGGCTCAAGGCGGGGTCTCCGCCAGGGCATCGGCCTAGGCGAGATACGCACATGGGAGGAACGTTGCCATGAGTGTTGTCATAGGAGGTCGGACCAACTACGGCATTTCGATTGGAATACTGATGCTGCAGACCAGATTTCCGAGGCTGCCGGGTGACATTGGTAATGCGTCTACATTCCCGTTTCCGGTGTCGTACCGGGTAGTCGAAGGGGCGTGCGCTCGGCGCGTTGTGATGGAGGGCGATCCTTCTCTCATTGTGCCGTTCATCGATGCAGCCAAGGGGCTCATAGCCGAAGGGGTTCGGACGGTCGTCACGAGCTGCGGCTTTCTTGCCCTGTTTCAGAGTGAGCTGAGCGAGGCCCTCACGGTTCCCGTGTACACCTCGAGCCTGCTGCAGGTGCCGCTGGTGCATGCGATAACTGGCCGGCGGAGAGTGGGCGTGCTCACAGCGAATTCCGACGCCCTTACGGATCGGCATTTTGCCGCCGTG
>DAOTAC010000136.1:0-6416 GCA_035382325.1 Bacillota bacterium
CAGCCCCCAGTTCTGCGTTTGCCCTTCTGGCGACAGAGCTTCTGTCAGATCCACTCACCCAGAGCACCTCCATCACGTGCTGCTTCCCGACTTCAGTCTATCGAACTCAGGCTTCCTTTCGCTTGTCACAGAATCTACAACAGATGCTACCACACATGCGCGACCAACGTGCGTCGAAAGCAAGGGGTATGGCAGTAGCGCAGTGGGCAGTCCTGCAACACTGCGCATGCAGCAACCGGGCAATGCGCACAATCGCGTAACGCAGGGCAGAATTCGCGCTGCATTAGGGTAAAGCCTCTAGATCATCGAATACTCTTTAGGTTATCGCAAGACTTCTGCCGTTCATCTGGCATGGCTGGGATGCACCATGAAATGCCGTGGGGTTCTCAGCGCAGCGCAGCCCATGCCCTGTAGGTTTTCCGACAGGCCTTTGGCGGAGCCTGTCGGAATACCCTACGGTTCTGAACGCATTAGCCTTCCCGATCGCAACCGGCTGCGGCGCTTACTTTCGTAGGCGGTCAGCATTAGCAGAACGTGCAGCTAGAGCCAGTGCCCGAATGCCGTGTTTCGGTGGTGGGCCACCGGAGACTGCCATCCCAGAGTCTGTGATCCCCAGAACGCCCTCAGATTTCGCCCGAACGTGCTGAACCATGCGGTATTCCATTAGGCCGGCGACAAGACCGTAGGGTTTTCCCACAGGCCTGACAAAGCCTTGCCCAACCCGGCCTTAGCGGTTTGGAGCATGTCGCGCCGGAAACCACACGGCACTGCAAAATGGATCGAGCTGGCTAGTCTAGTGTTCTAAGTGCAGAAGTTCTGTTATCGAACACCTTTAGGTTTTCGAACGCCTCCGGAAGACGCAGATATTGCGCCCGCCAAGCACCAACATCAGCTTTAGGGCTTATCCCCGAAAACTGGTTAATCCAAAGCTCGATTCATGTCGATATTTCTCTAACAGCATAACGACAGGGAGGAACACGCCATGTTCAACAGACTAAGGCTCGGGGCCAAACTCGCTGCCGTTTTCATCCTGGTTTCGCTTATCCCGCTTTCGCTGGTATCAGTGTTTGCCTACACGCAGTTCCGGGGCGCTATGAAGGTGCAGGTTCACGCGGCGATCACCGCATATTCCCACTCAGTGCGAGAGCAGCTCGACTCATGGATCGCCAAACAACGCAACGACGCAACTGTACTGTCGACTACCAGGGATTTACGAGAAGCTCTGGCATATCTGGAGTCGGCGGATTGGGATGTAAACAGCACTGACTGGCTTCAGATGAAGACGGATATATTGGACCCGCTAGGTGATGTGATTGCAAAGGAGTATGGGTATGCGTTCGTGTTCATCATGGATCCGAACGGGACTGGAGTATGGTCGAACGCTAAGGTCATCGAAGGCGCTGATTTGTCGACCCGCGACTACTTCCAGGGCGCCATAAAGGGCATAGTCGCGTATTCGGAGATCTTCTACTCTACTGTGGTAACTGACAATGTCATCGTCACCGGATCTCCCATATACGAAGCAGGGAGTAGGCGCATTGTGGGGGCTCTGGGCCTCGCGATGAGCAGCTCGGAACTGGAGCGCAAGCTTCAGGCCGGGCTCGAAAGCCTGGGCAAATCAGCAGATGCATACCTAGTGGCTGCCGACGGCACGTTCCTCACTAACACCAAACACGGCATATACTCGAAGGATGCAGTGCTCAAGCAGAAGATTGATACCGAGGCCATTAGGCTGCTCGCAGAGGAGATAGCATCGCAGAATGTAAACTGGACCCAATCTCTTGAGTATCCCGACCATGACGATCATGTAGCATTGTCTGCGATAAGCGTAGTGATGCTAGGTGACCATTTGGCGGGACTGATAGTAGAACTTGATACCGCTGAGGCTTTCGCAGGCGCAAACAGGATGCCGAAGACACTCGTAGTCGGCGTCGGTTTGGCCGCCGCGGTTGTGGCCGTGATCGGACTATTCTTCGGGCGGCGGCTCGCGAACCCGCTGCTTACGACGGCATCGATGCTGAAGGAGATCGCCAGCGGCGAGGGCGACCTGACGAGGCGTCTTGAGGTTACAGCCGGCGATGAGATAGGGGATGTAGCCAAATGGTTCAACATGTTTGTGGAGAAAATCCAGGCAGTCGTGAAGAAGGTGCAACTCAGTTCGGAGGAGGTTACTGAGGCCAGCGTTCGCCTGGCTGATGTGGCCCAGGAGGTCGGCAGCGCCAGCCTTCAGGTCACGTCCGCAATCGAACAGGTCGCGCTGGGCACCGGTGAGCAGGGTAAGATGTCAGGCGACGCGGCGCAAATGATGAGCGAGCTTTCGCACGTTATTGACTCAATCTCCCGAGGCGCAGAGACACAAGGCAAATCCGCTGGCAACATGGCGTCAGCTGTCGTAAGCATATCGGAGACCTTGGCCAGATCGCAGAAGGCGGTCGAGAAGACATCGGACCACCTCAAGCATGCCGCTACGTCGGCAAACGACGGCGTCAGAACGGTGCACATGACTTCAGACGGCATGGCCTCCATAAGCCGTACCGTATCGGAGGCGGCCAAGCAGATTCAGGAACTCGGACGGCATTCCGCCCAGATCGAGGGCATCGTACTGGCTATACAGGACATCGCGGAACAGACCAACCTGCTGGCCCTGAACGCTGCCATTGAAGCTGCGCGAGCCGGGGAACATGGCAGAGGTTTCGCGGTGGTAGCAGACGAAGTCAGGAAACTCGCCGAGGGCGCCGGCAGGTCCGCCCGAGAGATCGAGTCGTTGATCAAGGAGATAACCGGGAGTATCGGGCATTCAGTGGAATCGATGAACGCGAGTGTTCGCGAGATCGAGAACGGTGTCGCCCGCTCTGCCGAAACACAGCAGGCACTCACCAGGATATCTGAGCAGGTAAAGAGCACCGAGGCGCAGATGTCCGAACTGCAGGCGGCGTTCGAGGACCTGGCGAAAGCTCAGGCCGTGCTTACCGAGGCAGCCGACAGTATCGTAGACATTACCGAGTCCAACTCCGCCGGGGCAGAGCAGATGGCAGCGCAGAGCACACAGGTCGCAGACGCAGTGTCGTCCATAGCATCCATCATCGAGGAAACGGCAGCTAGCGCCGAAGAAGTGTCGGCATCGGCTGAGGAACAGCACGCAGCGGTTGAGGAGGTCGCGACATCAGCCACGAGGCTGGCCGAACTTGCGGCAGACCTTAACTCCATGGTGGGTGGGTTCAAGGCGTAGGATTCGGCGCCGTAGCAGAGCAAATCGCAGCATTCTGCACCGCTGTGGCAGAGCAAGAGGCCGTACTCGCACAAAAGGGCTGGAATACAGAGCGTATTGGTATCGGTCTTCGCGTGAACTCGACACGAGGCCCGGAGATGCACCAACCTGCACCCGGGCCCCGCTCATCCGGGCCTCGCTCTCTCAAATACCGCTACTTGGTCAGAATGCACACGACCTCGGCGTCATGAAGGCGTATCTTGAGCTCCTCCGAACATGGCTCATAGCGCACGCGCCCACTACCTCCGTCGATATCGAAATCGTCCACGACCATATGCTTGTAGGCGTCCGAATCAGCGTTCCCCGCGCCTTGCCCGGTCGGAACTACTACCATTCCATCCGTAACGCGCCCGGGATTTGCTACGATGTACAGATCCCGGTCGTCTGCCATCTCCCAGTGCCCGACCTCAATTCCATCCGAGACCGACAGTACGCCGTCCATATCCACATACCGGGCCCCCCGGATCAGCGGTGTCAGTCTGGCCCGGAGCCTTAAGGCGGCATCCAGGTATTCGCGTGTGTCGTCGTCTAGGTACGGCATCTTATCGAGCCCCAGCCAGAAGACAGAACCCAGCATCAATGCTCTGTTCAGGTGGCGATGCAGGCGCTGCGCTCTGTCCGGCCCATCCAACTCTCTCCTGGGGTTGACCATGTTGACCTGGACATACTCGGGGAATGTGTACTTGTACAAGTTGAAGAACTCGTCGTACGGCTCGCCGTTCCAGGTGAGATTGCCCCACACGTAGCTGCCGTAGATGTCGCCGCAGTTTTCGATCATCAGGAAGCTATCCCGGTTCATCGACCTTAGCCTAACCAGCAGATCCTTGACTAGGCCGAGGTAACCGCGGTTGAACTCGCCAATGGACGCATGCGTATGCTCTGGGTCGAAGCATGGCCAGGGCTCCGCTGAACCTAGCTGGTCCAGGTAGATCCCGGTCGCATGCGAGCACTTAGCCATCCATCCGGCCACATCCATTAGGTAGTTCTTCCACTCATCGTGGGATGGGCAGAGCACGACGAAATCGTGCGGGCCATACGATTCGTGGATCATCTCCCCGTTTTCGTCCTTGATGGCCCACTTCACGCCCAGCGAGTCGAAGTAGTCTGACGTCTTTTCGAATATGCGCGAGTTGATGTAGAAGGTGACGAACCCGCCGTGCTCGTTGACGTACTTGCAGCCCTCAGCCAGTTCCCACGCTGTGCCCAGCTCCATGTCGGGATAGTACTCCGGGTAGTTCTGGTCGAATCCCTTACGGTTCCAGGAGGCGATGAACATATGCCTAGCGCCAAACCTGGCGCGCCCGTCTTCATACATCCGCGGGATGTCGCAGAACTTGTTGAAGATGACACCGTCTCGTTTGAAGTTGTAGCACTGATTCAGGACGTACTCGCCCTCAAGGAAATCCGGATTATCCGGCATCGGCATAACTGTATCCGCCCACTGCCTGTAACGCTTAGCACCCCACCGCCAATCGTCGCATGTTACAGCAATGCCGTACGGCGGCGATTCCCAGGTCTCGCCGGTCCGCACCTCCACATGTTTGCGGAACGCCCATCCCATCCAAGGGCCGTCCGGGCAGTCGGGTCCCCCCGTTTCCACCCGAAGCCCAGTCACGACAAACTCAGGGTCGTAGGAGGCCAGATATAGGCCGTTCTGAGCGTCGTAATAGTACATCCAGTTCATCGACGCAAGTCCGCAATAATTGATCTCCCTGGAAAACACGCCATCGCAACTGCGCACGGTTTGCGCGCGCCCGAAGCCCAGATAACGTGGGGTGGTGTACTCCTCTATCGGCGCCTGCGTCCTCTCACCCGCGTGATGCGGGTAGATCATCACATCATCGCGCCAGCTATCCCCCAGGTATACTCCGTGCAGATTCGGGAAGAGCACCTGGATCACGCGCACCCCGGGCTGATTGTTCGCGACGGTAACCGACCACACACTCTCGGCATTGCCCGGACGCGCCTGAGCCCGCACGCTCACACGGATGTCAAAACGTGCGCCAAGCAACGACGCCGAGCGGCCGTTCGCGCAGTCGCACACGACCTCACACGCCTCGTACTCGATCTCTGTCCTTTCTGCAGTATCCAGGCGATCAGCGCTAGCCTGAGCGCAGGGGGCCTGAGCATGCGAGCAAACGTGAGCGCACAGCGGCGTCACTTCAAGCCGCGCGCCGCTGGCCTCGTCTATGCACACAAGCCGGCATATGCTGTAGTTTAGCCCGGTCTTGATGTAGTCGTCGCCTGTGATGGCATTGCGAAGCCGCGCTATCCTGCATGCCTCGTCGTCGATCATGATTTCGAACCGATCATTGCCCAGTGTGTGCTGCATGTGCTGTGCCTCCCCTGCAGTCTGCGCGTAATGGCGCTATGGCGAGGAGGGGGTATGGCCCCCTCCTCACTCTCAGTCTCGTCGCGGTCACGTCCCCAGTCAAGTCTCTAGGAGTATCCCAGGGAAAACCGCTGGGAACGTTAGTCGCGTTGGCCGTTGCCTTCTTGGCTCAGTCTCTAATCAGGTTGCGCGTATCTACATCTTGCCTGCCAGCACGTCGGCAGCCTTCT
The DNA here is from genome assembly GCA_035382325.1 of Bacillota bacterium. GTDB lineage: Bacteria > Bacillota > DTU025 > DTU025 > DTU025 > UBA5389. Next base: position 5,831 of record DAOTAC010000136.1, read on the forward strand.
TCTCGACGGCGCGCACTGCATCGTCAACACTGCGCTCGCCAAGCCACATCATGTCGAACTCCTTCTCGATCAGCTTGAAGAAGTCAACGCCACGAAGCGGCGCCGGGAAGGGCTTGCTCTCGGCAAGCGAGTCGATGAAGTACTTGTTGTCGGGCCTGGCTTTCACGAAAGTGGACACGTCAACGTCCTTCCTCGCCGGCAGCCCCATGTTGGTGCCTAGCGCGATCTGCTGGGCTTCCTTGCTCGCGAAGAACTTGAGCACGCGCCACGACAGATCGGGTCTCTTCGCCCCCGCCGGGACTGCCCAGGCGTTCACAAACGCGATGTTGGTGCGGTTCTTGCCCTTAGGTAGCGGCCTGACCTCGTAATCAACCTTGTTGTTGATCAGGTCGACACTGACCGAGAGTCCGCCTGATAGCATCGCGACCTTGCCCGCTATGAAGGGCGCAGTGTTTGCTTTGCCGTACTGCTGAGCCTGGGTCTCGGTGGGTACGGCTTTGTCCACGACGCACAGGCTCTGGAGGAACTTGAGCGCCTCAATACTTTCGGCCTTGCCCAGAAGGGACTGTCCCTCCTTGGTCACCAA
>DAOTAC010000137.1:0-6388 GCA_035382325.1 Bacillota bacterium
TCCCGCATCGTAGCGAGGTTGGGCCTTGCAGAGTATGCGACCGCGTGCGAGGAGCTGGTTGAGTTATGAACGCAATTGGAGTAGTTGAGCTCATCAGCGTTGCGCGTGGGTACGCCGCGGCCGACGCCATGCTCAAGGCGGCAAATGTGCAGCTTCACGCGGCCAAACCCGTATGCCCGGGCAAGTACGCCATACTCGTGTACGGAGGCGTGGCCGAGGTGCAGAGTTCGGTGGAGGCCGGAGTCGAGGCGGGAGGCCAGTTCGTCGTTGACCAGCTGGTAATCGCCAACATACATCAATCGGTATGGCCTGCAGTGATGGGAGTCCTGCCGCCTCCTGCAATCCGAGCACTCGGCATTATTGAGACATACTCCATCGCCTCAACCGTGCTTGCGGCAGATGCTGCGGTGAAGGCCGCCAGTGTCGCGCTGGTCGAGGTGAGGTTGGCCCTTGGTATGGGCGGTAAGGCTTTCACAACCGTGACGGGTGAGGTGAGCGATGTTGCGGCGGCTGTAGAGGCCGCGACCATGTTGGCGGGCGACCGGGGCATGCTCACCGAGGCAGTGGTGATCCCGGCTCCTGCCGCGGGCCTTACGGAGTTTACCATATGATGGCTGGAGGTGTGGACATGCCTGCTTCTCTCCTGATTACCGCAGCAGAGCTTGCCGGCAGGAAGGCGGGCGACCGCATAACCGTTCCGAAAGGGGCGATAGTCACTCCGGCGGCGAGGGATTACGCTAGTGAACACGGGATATGTATGGTCTCGGAAGACGGGTTCGTCATCGCTCAAGGCCGGCCCGGCACGCATGAAGATGATGCGAGCCGGATCGTAAGGGGCATTCTCGGCGAGCTCCGACGTGAGCTCGGGCGCGTGCCTACGAGGGATGAAGCCGTTGGGTTCGTGCGAGCCGTGATCGAACGGGCTCGCCAGGAAGCGACTGATGTAATTGACAGTTAAAAGGAGAATGCATCATGGCAACCATGGGCGCCATTGAGGCTATCAAGGGTCGGCGTTCTGTGCGACGGTACCTTCCTAACCCTGTGCCCAGGGAGATAATCGAGGACATAGTGGACTGCGGGCGATTGGCGCCTTCGGCCCGCAACGATCAGCCCTGGGAGTTTGTGGTCGTGACCGACCAGACGATCAGGGAGGAGATTGCTGCCGCTGCTACATACGGCAAGTTCATTGCGGACGCGCCTGTGTGCGTAGTAGCATTTGCCAGGCAGACGCGCAGGCATACGGAGGATACCTGTGCGGCGGTGGAGAATATGCTTGTTGCCGCTTATGCTCACGGTCTTGGAAGTTGCTGGATAGCAGGGGAGAATACTCCGTATGAGAAGGAGATCGCCAGGATATGCAAAGCACCGGACGGGCTTCGGCTGGTTGCGTTGTTCCCGCTGGGATACGCGAATGAGAAGCCCAGGCCGAACAAGCGTGACTTGGAAGAGGTACTCCACTGGGAGGGGTTTTAGGCAGCGCGTATCGCGTCTCGCGGCGTTTGCCGCGCTGATCTTGGCGGCCGCGACCGGGATCGCTGCCGCCGTTGTTCTTTTTGAGATGCGCATGCCTGCCCATCTGGCGTCGGCCCTCTCCGGCGCGGAACCGGGCGATGCCGCAGTGGCCGATCTGTGCGTATATGTACAGAGATGCTCGCACCTGGGAGCGCCGGACCTTCCGGCGCAGCGTGTGCAGTCGCTGCTGGAACGGAGAACCGCGCGTGATCGTGACGGGGCGACCCTGGTGACGAGTCCTTCGCGTGCCAGTCTGGCACGGGAAGCGCATCAGTTAGTGCTTTCCGAGAACGGCGGGGAATGGGAGTCTGGTTTCCACCGGAGTAGACTGGAGAGAATTGCGCGTGTGCTGGCCATGGCTGCAGGCGACAGGCCTGAGTCTTACACCCTGACTCTTCTCGACACCACACAGACCAATGCGGTCTCCACTGCGGATGGACGCATCTACATAACACGCGGCCTGGCTACTACATCGACAGATGATGAAATCGCCATGGTGCTAGCTCATGAAATGCACCATATACGCTCAGGCCATTGGTACAGCTGGTGGGCGCCTGACGCCCGTGATGTGGGCAACGGGGGCAACAGCGGCAATGGAAGTGGAGAGGGCGCACCGCCCGACCCGGTCTCTGAAGCTGCCCAAGCGTTGGCGGACCTAGGCGTGGACGCGTTGTCGGGTGCGGCTACCACGTCGTACGCACAGGAGTTCGAGGCGGATGCGCGCGGGGTGTTGCTGGCATCTATGTGCGGGTACGACGGTCGCCAGATGTACAACGTGCTCACACGTCTTCCGGGCATGCCGGTTACTAGCCACCCCAGCGTCGCCCATAGGATCGCAGGCGTCGCAAAGGTTCTGGACGCCATGGAAGATCCCGAGTGGATATCATCTCACAATCCGGTGGAGGTAGCTGTCAGATCAGTTGAGGCTGCTATGCGGCGAGAGGTCGCGTACCGCCCTGGGGTATCCGGAGAGGCGCCCGGCCTGCCGGATGTGGCGCGCGCGTGCCAGGCGACGCTGGACTGGCTGAATGCCACTGAGGCAGAGATGATAGGCTTCAGATGGCTGGGAGCTGGGAGGGCGGTCTCCGGTCGTCGTCGAGTGCTGGGGCGGACCATCATGATCGCGTCTAGCCTCAGCATCGTTGATATCGCGGTTGATACCGGGTTTGTGCGTGCAACCGCAGGAAAACCAGGTGTCGTGTGCGGCAGGACCTGGTTGATCCGGCGTCGTGGGGTGTGGGAGCCGGTGGCGGCTCAAGTCCTTCCGAGAACGCGATTCGCGGCGCCTGAATGGCTGAAGTTCAAGGACGAGTTGCGAGGCTCTGTTGCCCAAGGGCCCAAAGATGTGGATCGCGATGTTCTGAGGACTGCCCAGATGTGGCGGGACACGGCTGTGAGTGATTTTCCCGGGCATCTGACGGTGTATGCTCGGGGCAGACTCGAATCATCGGCGGCGGCAGACTCATCCAGCAGGCACGACAATGGGCATGGGCAGACGTTGGAGGCTATCGGATGGGCACGGTTTTTAGGGGGCAGGCAGGCAGAGCTGCGCGCGTGGAGCGTGCGCTGCGAAGCGCATAGTCCGACATTGGCCACAGTGGCGTTTTCATCGGGATTGACTGTGGACGGCGTGCCCATAAGCAGCAACAGCACCAGGCTTACCCTGGTGCTGGAGGATGGCCAATGGAAAGTCGCTCAGGTCAATTTGGACTGAATGTGATGTAGATAGTAACCTGTTCGGAGTTGAGATGAACCGGCCTGCTGATCGTCGCCGTGCCGATCGCTTCATCCAACCTGCCCAGGACATGATCTAGCACATCGGACGGGACCGTAAGCACTATGGCCTGTGCCTCGCCAGCGCTATGTCGTGCGCTGTGGACTGCGATATTGCCTGCGATGTCGCCTGCGCCCGGTAGCTTGACAGCGCCGCCTGCTTCAGCTGCGATCAGCTCGAGAGTGTCGGGAATTTCATCGGTGAGTGGTGTGGAGTAGCCCACGTACACCGCGTCAGCCGTATCGCCCGCATTGGGCGCGAACCCAAGCGCCCCGCTTCCTGGGCCCAAAAGCACGCTGGGCGACTCCTCAGCGATCTGTGGAGCCGGACCGGGCTTAAGCCAGATGCTGTAGGTGAAGGCCATCAGTATGAGAGCCGCAGCGGCGCCGACGGCCACAAGGTTGGTGTAAAACCTGGGAAGCCCCAGTATCGAAAGCTTGTATGCTTTTCGGCGGCGCGCGTCCGACTCGGCCTCCAACAGGAATGACTGCTTGAGCCGTGCGCGAAACTCCGGCGCGGGCGTCGCGCCGCTTTTCAGGGCTCTTACTATGGCCCAATCCTCGCCCGTCTGCAATTCCTCCATTGCATCCATTTGTTCATCGGACCGCACTTGCTTTCACCTCTTCCTCTGTGGACACCAGGGATCGCAATGCCGCAATCGCCCGATTGAGCCTGGACTTGACTGTGCCCAGCTCCACTCCGAGCTGGTCCGCAATCTGCTGGTAACTCAGCTCCATGAAGTATCTCAGCTCGATAACGGATCGTTGCCCCGGTGGAAGCGCGTTCAGCTTGCCGTAGACATAGCGCGCGAAATCCGCGTCTGCCACGTGGTCTTCGGGCCCGGGCGCGTCATCCTCAATCTCTCTGGGCACGGAGTCGCCGCCATCGACTCGCAAATCCGCGTCCAGCGACACACTGGGGCGCCTTCGCCTGATAGAATCCATAACCGCATTGTTGGCCACGGTGTATATCCATGTCGAGAACTTTGCTTCTCCTCTAAATGAATCGAGCGACTTACAAAGCTTCAGGAAGACCGCTGACGTCACATCCTCGGCATCCTGGGCGGTGCGCAGCTTGGAATACGCAAGCCGATAGACCTTATCGAAGTAGCGTTCATATATGGCCTCCATTCCTCTCGGGTCGCCCGAGAGGTGGAGTTGGATTAGCTGTTCGTCTGACGCGTCGGAGTACATACGGCTCACCTTCCTGGATGCGCGTCTGGACTTCCCGCGGCGGGCGGGCGTCCTATACTACTACGCCATCCACGCAGGCGTTCCTGCTCGGGGATTCCTACCACGGCGTGGGCCCGTGCATACTCCAGCTACACTCAGTCACATGATATGACGCGGCAGGCGGTCGGAGGTTCCGTGCCGGAGACTGGAGGAATTGCCATGGCCCCGAAGAAGAATCTAAGAGTAATGATCAATAAGGCACTGGGGGTGGTACAGTGGGGCTGAGATTTCGGAAATCCATCAGGATCGGGAAGTTCGCCAGGATAAACATAAGCAAGTCGGGGGTAGGCGCGTCAGTTGGTGTTCCCGGCTTTCGTGTCGGCATGGGGGCAGACGGGAAAGTCCGCCGGACGATGGGAATACCCGGGACCGGTGTGTACCACACTGAAGTCCTCGCGTCGCCGAAGAACGAGGCGACGAAGCCCAAACGGACATGCCAGGCGTGCGGCAGGCAGGTGGCGCAGAAGGACAGGTTCTGCCGTCATTGTGGGGCCCGGCTTGCCACCTGAAGCTAGCTGGCGTTTCCTCATCTCTTCGTGTATCGACTGTCACGGCTCGTGGTTGATGCGCGGCGACTTCGGTCAGGCCGTTATCACGGCACTCGGGTGAGTTGTGGGTCCTCGGGGTCCAAGGCGTATAAGCCGAACTTCTGGGTGTATCCGTCTCAGGTTCATACAGTCCTGCAGCGGTTTATGAAGGATAGTGCGGAGTGTGTCTCGAAGACCATGACCGCGGGAATCCCGGAGGATGGGCGGTGCGAATGCGGAGAGTTCAAGGGAGGTTGAGCTATTGGCGGGTGATGGTGGTCGGGAGGGCGGCGCCGGGCGGCGTCTTGTTCCCATAGCCTGGGATGCGACGCGGGGGGCGGTGCGCCTGATAGATCAGACTCTTCTTCCGACAGAGCTAAAATACATCGATATCCGTTCGTTCGACGACATGTGTGAGGCCATAGCGATGCTGCGTGTGCGAGGGGCGCCGGCCATAGGGGTGGCTGGGGCGCTTGGGATATATCTGGGCCTTGTGGAGAGGGCGCCGGTATCGGCTGCCGGGGTATTCGAGGCCCTGGATGAGCTGTGCCCGAGAATGATTGGGGTGCGCCCGACCGCGGTCAACCTGTCGTGGGCAGTGAACCGGGTCAGGCAGGCCGTGGAGCGTGCGGCAGTCGCTGCAGACGCGGCAGGCGCGGCAGACGGAGCTCAGCCGCCACGGTCGTACGGGCTGCTCGCGCAGTGCGGATCGCTCGAACTGCTCCGACCGCACGAACTGCTTGCGGCGGCGCTTCACGAGGCGATGGTGATAGCGGATGAAGACGCCGCAGCCTGTCGCCGTATTGGGGAGTATGGCTCGCAGCTTATACCGGACGGCGGGCGCGTGCTGACTCACTGCAATGCCGGCGCTCTGGCGACGGCGGGGTGGGGGACCGCGCTGGCAGCGCTCTATGTCGCACAGGAGCAGGGCAAGAGGTTCAGAGTATGGGCCGACGAAACCCGACCGCTGCTCCAAGGCTCCCGCCTAACCGCCTTTGAGCTGGCTGAAGCGGGGATCGACGTGACTGTTATATGCGATAACATGGCGGCGTCATTGATGCGTGCGGGGCAGGTGGATATCGTCATAGTCGGGGCCGATCGAGTTGCGGCTAACGGCGACGTGTGCAACAAGATCGGGACGTATGGTCTGGCTTGCCTTGCCAACATGCACCGGATACCGTTCTTTGTCGCCTGCCCCACGTCTACTCTGGATCTTTCGCTTAGGGCGGGCGACGAGATACCCATAGAGCAGAGGGATCCGCGGGAGGTCACTCACGGGTTCGGACGGCAGACTGCGCCGGACGGAGTGGGGGTCTACAACCCGGCATTCGATGTCACCCCAG
>DAOTAC010000138.1:0-6354 GCA_035382325.1 Bacillota bacterium
GAGCATCATCAGCGGAAGCTGGGACGGGTCGATGAGGCTGACGATGGGGTCCTGAACACCTTCCGGGAGCTGGTACCTGATTCTGTCCATGCCAGCCCGAATCTCTTCCTGCACCGAACCGAGATCCGACCCCCAGTTGAACTCGGCCAGGCTAACTGAGACATTCTCCATGCTGGTGGAAGTGACAGACTTGATGTTTCGGGCCGACTTGAGCGAACGCTCCACGGGCACGGTGATCAAGCTGTCGATTGTTTCGGGGTCAGCATTGGGGTACACTGTGACGACTACCGCCATTGGTAAGTTCATCTGTGGCAGAAGGTCTAGCCCGATTCTGCCGAGCGACAGGAAACCGAAGAGAAGGCATGCCGCAACAACTATGGTCACCGTTATCGGCCTGCGCACGGAGTATTCAGCTATGTTCAACCAGGTTCCCCCCTAAGGTTGCGGACCTTCACTTCACGTCGGTGATCCGGGTGCCCTTTGGAAGCTCCCGGAGTCTGACCGGATCGAGTTTCGGATTGATCTTGAGATTGTTGATGGTTATGGAGGCTACCTGCTTACCCTGGCCATCAAAGGCTTCGATCTTGCGGACCATGTAAGTCTCGCAATCCACCCAGACCAGCTGGTGCCCTTCAACATCCACGTTGGGCTTGGTCTGTACTACATAGTGCGGAAGTCGGTCATACTTGTCCTGCCGAAGGTATTTAAAACTCATCATCCCGGCAGGGTCCATGGAAAGCAAGTTGTCGAGATCAAATGACCCCATGTCCAGGCCCAGCTGGGCTGCGATCGTCGCCGATTTGCCCCTGTAGGCCTGACCGGTAACGGGCATGTACACAGTAGTGAGATCCTTCTTCATATCGAGTATGACTATCTGACCTTCGAATACTGCGTGCTGAGTAATCTCCATCCGCGTGATGCTGCTGCTCCTGTCGGCACTGACCCTGATCGTCATGTTGATCGGATTCTTGCTAGACGGATCAGAAAACGACGCAACAATGTCTCCTTGAACCGATCGGATCTCCTTGAGCTTATCCGTGACTCTTGCAGCGATTTCGTCGCCTGTGGGAGCAGCCGACGCGCAGAGGGCAACGGCGGTGGACATGAGTATAGTGAATAGTAATACAAGTATGAGTATTCTTGCGGCCGATTCTGCGTTTCGCCGTCCGGTATGGTGATCAAACTCGAGACATCCCACAGGTAGTTCCCCCAATCACTGCAAGTACAGCACAATAGACCACACGCCATAGCTATTATAGGCATCGAGGAAAACGCCTGTCAACAAAGGTTCTGCCTGTTATGACGCCCGATGGGCGGCCATAGTTCCACATTGTTCCCGTTTCGCATTGACGCAACGAGATTTGCTCGAACCATCTTGTTCTCTTTCACAAGTTCAAGTACGAGTCGCTTGACTCTGGCCCGCATCGTGCCAGACGAGTGCGGGCAGCAGCTAGGAACGGCCTCTATACCTGCCCTCTTGACTGCCTTGATGACATCCTTCTCAGACAGGTACATCATGGGGCGGATCACCGTGACAGCCGTTCGCGTCAGAGTGGTCTTCCATGGCAAAGTGCAGAGCTTGCCGGCGTACAGAATGTTCATGAGGAATGTCTCTATGGCATCGTCCTCATGATGGGCCAGGGCAACCTTGTTGAACCCATGTTCGAATGCAAACCGGTTCATGGCAGCCCTGCGGAAATAGGAGCAGACCGCGCACGGGTTGGTCTTGCCGCGGCGCTCCTCAATTACCTGCGCGATCTTGGTAGGTACGATATGATGCGTGACTCCCATGGCTGCACATGCCTCTTTGATCCGGTCGACGTTGAGCGGGTTCGGGAAACCTATGTCCACAGTGACCGCTTCGATCTCAAATGGGATGTCTGAGTATGATCTGAGCGTGCTCAGCGCGTATGTCAAGAACATGCTGTCCTTCCCGCCCGATAGGCCAATGAGGATCCGGTCGCCCGGCTCAATGAGTCCATACTCGTAGATGGCTCTCCACAGTTTGGTGTGATAAGGCTTGGATAGGTAGTTCTTGATCACCGGCTGACCACCTACCAAATGAAAAGTGGCATGAACTCCGGCTTCCGCCGGGCCATGCCGCAAGACATGGAACATGTATCTGAATCTGGCGGAGAGAGGGGGATTCGAACCCCCGCTAGGGTCACCCCTACTAATGGTTTAGCAAACCATCCCCTTCAGCCGCTTGGGTATCTCTCCGCTAAGGCTGAAACCTAATTGTGTTGCTCTCGATTCTGGCGGAGGGGGTGGGATTCGAACCCACGGCCCATTGCTGAGACACCGGTTTTCAAGACCGGCTCCATAAACCACTCGGACACCCCTCCGGCCCGATGCTAAACAGAGTATACACCGCACTGTAACGTGCGTCAAGGCAAGAAGTCGCGCTGTCGCGCTTGTTGGGCGTTGCACAGCGGGTCCCGGCTGTTCAGCAATGTACCGATGATAGCAGGATATTGACGATAAATGTGGAACGAGCTTTTGTGGACCGACCAGGCAAGTTAGGCCCAGCCGACATAATCGCAACACCTGAACCTACGAGGGATGGACATGCGCTACATACCTATTGAGCAAGTAGAACCTGGAATGATACTGGCCCGCAATGTCTGGGGCCCCAACGGGCAGTTGCTACTGACGGCAAATACCGTGCTTAAAGAGTCTTATGTCTCGCGCCTGCGCAACCTTCAGTACTCGGCCCTGTACGTGAAGAGCTACCCTGACGAACCGGTAGAGAACATTCTGGAGCCTGTGAAGCAGGAAACCATAGTCCAGGCAACTCAGGCCCTAAAGACAGTCTCGGAGGCCGCGGTCACGACAGGTCGTCTGGACGTCGACCGTGTCCTGGAAGTGGTAAGTGACATCGTCGATCAGGTGCTGTGCAACCGAAATGTGGTCTACAGCATCGCCGACATAAGGTCGTTCGACGACTATACGTACGGGCACTCTGTGGATGTGTGCGTTCTAGCAGTCATGTGCGCCGCAGAGCTAGGAATGGGCAGGTACGACCTGCTCGACCTGGGTACAGGCGCAATTCTCCATGATCTCGGCAAGCTCTTCACGCCCAAGTCAATTCTCTCTAAGGAGACGCCGCTGTCAGACGAAGAGTGGGACGTCATCAGGCGCCATCCGTGGGACGGTTTTCAGATGCTCCGCAAACAGGTGCCGCTGATGCCGGCCCATGTCGCTTTTCAGCATCATGAGAGGTATGACGGGTCCGGCTACCCTCGCGGGCTGACCGACTGCCAGACCCTGGACATCGCCAAGGTTACGGCCGTGGCCGATTCCTTCAATGCCATGACCTCTGACAGGCCTTACAGGAAAGCCCTCATGCCGCATGAGGCCCTCCCTATTCTAGCTCGAGAAGCGGGTAAGAGCTACAACCCCGATGTCGTGCGCGCCTTCATCGGAATCGTAGCAGCTTACCCACTAGGCACTATCGTGAAGCTTAGTGACGGATCCGTGGCTACAGTCGTAGGAGTCACCAAAGAGCTATACGACGTAGAAGTATTGTCGGGCCCGCGCGAAGGTAATCACATATCGATACATCATGAGCGTAGTGAGTCCGACATCCATATCATCGAACGCATCGACTAGACCGTCTTGATCGTCTGCCGGGCCGCGCTACTTCGTGATGGCTTCAAGGCCTCCCATGAACGGTCGCAGGCGCTCCGGTATCACGACAGAGCCATCCGCCTGTTGCCAGTTCTCCAGGAGGGCAGCGATCGTCCGCCCCACGGCCAGCCCGGACCCGTTCAGAGTGTGGACGAGCTCCGCCTTCGCGCCTGGAGCCGGTCTGAACTTGATGTCGGCGCGGCGAGCCTGGAATGCCTCGAAGTTGCTGCATGACGAGATCTCCACATACCGGTTGTAGCTCGGCATCCACACTTCCAGATCGTATTTCTTGGCAGCTGAGAATCCGACGTCTCCCGTGCACATCATAGTGACACGGTAAGGCAGTTCCAGGATCTCCAGCACCGACTGCGCATCGGATACCAGGCTCTCCAACTCGTCGTAGGAAGTCTCCGGGCGCACGAACTTGACGAGCTCCACCTTGTCGAACTGATGCTGCCGGATAAGGCCCCTCGTGTCGCGCCCAGCCGCGCCCGCTTCTGCTCGGAAGCAGGCGGTATATGCAACGTGTTTCACCGGCAGGCAGGCGCCATCAAGTATTTCGCCACGGTACATGTTGGTCACCGGCACCTCTGCCGTAGGCACCATGTAGTAGTCGAGTCCTTCGCATTTGAACATGTCATCGGCAAACTTGGGCAGCTGGCCGGTCCCAACCATGGAAGCCCCGTTCACCAGGAACGGAGGGAACACTTCCGTGTAGCCGTGCTCCTGGGTATGCAGGTCGAGCATGAAGTTGACCAGCGCCCTGACGAGGCGGGAGCCCGTCCCCTTGTAGATCGCGAACCGTGCGCCCGTGATCTTGGAAGCGCGCTCGAAATCCAGGATATCGAGGTCAGTGCCGAGATCCCAGTGGGCCTTGGGCTCGAAACCGAACTGCCTCGGCTGCCCCCATCGGCGGACTTCCACATTCTCGCTGTCATCGCGGCCTGTGGGTACCGACTCGTGCGGTATGTTGGGTATGCCAAGGAGCAGTTCAGTGATTGCTGATTCCACTGCAGCAAGTTCCTCGTCAAGCCCGCGAATGCGCTCAGAGACGCCCTTCATCTCGTCTATGATCTCGGACGCGTCAGCGCCCTCGCGCTTCAGACGCGCAACCCTCTCGGAAGCCTCATTACGCCGGCGCTTCAACTCCTCCACTTCGACAAGGATCTCCCGGCGCTTCTCATCTGCGGCAAGCAGGGCGTCCAGCCCATCGGTGGTTTCGCCTCTGCGGATCAGCGAGTCCCTCACCACATCCGGATTTGAGCGAACGAACTTCAGATCAAGCATGTCAAACACCCCTCACACTGAATGGTCACTACTGAATGGTCACTAGTGAATGGTTACTCTGGTAGTTCCGGAATCAAAAAACCCGCCCCAACCGGCGATCATCGCCGGGGGCGGGTGAAACTTCCCGCGTTGCCACCCCGATTGGCCGCCTGGACAAGCATCCGAGGTTCCTTACCACCACGCGCTTGTTCTCAGGCGTACCCACTCGTTGCCGCTATCACGGGCGGACCCGACACGGCTTACTCTTGTTCGGCCGGCCGCTCCAGGGCGGATTCACTTGCCTTCACCCACCGGTTCACACCCGCATCCTCCGACGCCCGCCGCCTGTTCGGCGCTTCCGTTCAAGCGGTCGGAGGGCGCATCCGGCTCTCTGAGGAGAGAAGCACAGGCTACTGATCCCCTTCATCGCGTTTTCAGTGTGTCAGGACTGCGGCTTGCGAATTCCCCGATGCAGCCCCTTACCTTTGATCTATGATATCACCCAGTCCTGGAAAGTCAATACCCCTTCGCGGTCCCCGTAGCGGTCCCCGTAGCGGTCCCCGTAGCGGTCCGATTTCGCAGTCGATCCGCGCAGGCGTGTGGGAATCCGTCGGCGATCGGATCCTGTGCCCTACGGAACACCTTTTTCGACCATCCTGTGTCGGTTGACACAGGCCTCCCGAAAATCCTGGCCCACAGGGCACAGGTTCCCGGAACCCATCGGCAGTCGTCGCGCGAGGCGAAACCCCCGGATGCGAAAACCCCAGCTAGGGCCCGCGGGCCGAAACGGTCGGCATCAACCATGGCGGGCGGGCGACCGTCGGCGACCGTCGGCGATCGCATCCTGTGCCCTACGGGACACCTTTTTCGACCATCCTGTGTCGGTTGACACAGGCCTCCCGAAAATCCTGGCCCACAGGGCACAGGTTCCCGGAACCCATCGGCAGTCGTCGCGCGAGGCGAAACCCCCGGATGCGAAAACCCCAGCTAGGGCCCGCGGGCCGAAACGGTCGGCATCAACCATGGCGGGCGGGCGACCGTCGGCGACCGTCGGCGATCGCATCCTGTATATATGAAGGAGGGCGGCTAGGCCGCCCTCCAACCTGATATTGTCGTTTCGATATTGCCGTCTATACTTCCGCGCTGCGATCCGACCGGCTCGCTACGCCTGCTCCCCGCACTTGGTAAGAAGGAGGGCCCACTTGCGGTCCACTTCCTCCTGTAGCTCAGCCAGGATATGCTCGTTCTCGGGCTTGAACAGGTGGCGGAACCTATCCTGCTTGCGGAGGAAGTCTGCAAGAGGCTTCTTCTCCTTGGGCTTGTAGGTCAGCTTGTACTCGCCGTTCACGACCTCATATAGCGGCCAGAAGCAGGTGTCCACAGCCAACCGCGCCAGCTCAATGGTCTGATCCGACGGGTACTTCCACCCTAGCACGCACGGCTGGATGACGGCCATGA
>DAOTAC010000139.1:0-6351 GCA_035382325.1 Bacillota bacterium
ATCCGGCCTGGCCTTGCCTTCCATCAGGCCCGGGATCTCACGGAACTGCCTGCGCACCTCGTTTACGATTCCCTCAGCTGCGCGCCCCACGGCCTGCATCGTCAGAGCAGAGAACACAAACGGCAGCATTCCGCCGACGAACACGCCCACAAGCACGGACGGGGTCATCAGGCTGAACAAGAAATCGCGCCCCGGAGCGATCAAGACTATCTGGTCGCGGTAGGCGGCAATCAACGCCAGCGCAGTCAAAGCAGCAGAACCGATCGCAAAGCCCTTGCCGGTGGCTGCGGTCGTGTTGCCCAGGGAATCGAGCGCATCTGTGCGCTCGCGGACGTTCTTGGGCAGACCCGCCATCTCCGCCACGCCGCCTGCATTGTCGGCAACTGGACCGTACGCGTCGGTTGCCAGCGTAATGCCGAGAGTAGATAGCATGCCAACAGCTGAGATCGCTATGCCGTAAAGACCGGCGATCTGGTTGGAAGCGCCGCCAGACAGATAATAGCTGACTATGACCGCCGCGCCGACCACCAAAATAGGCATCGCAGTCGACATCATGCCCGTCGACATGCCCGATATTATCACTGTGGCGGGGCCGGTAAGCGAAGAGTGCGCTACGATCTGGGTGGGTTTGTAGTCGGCCGATGTGTAGTACTCGGTTATGCGCCCAATTATGACACCCGACGCCAGTCCGGCTATGATGGACCAGAAGATGCCGGTGTACTCAGGACCGAGCAAGTTGCGGACCAGAAACCAGCTGACTGCAATGACTAGCACTGCGCTCACATTCACGCCACGACGGAGAGCCGCCAGGAGCAATGATTGCTCCGCGCGTTCACCGGTTTTCACCATGAAACTGCCGACCACGGATGCCAGGACGCCCACTGCGGCCAGAACCAGCGGCAGCACTACCCAGTTCACGCCCAGGCTCATTGAAGCGCCCAGAGCGGAGGTGGCAATGATGGAGCCAACATACGACTCGTACAGGTCCGCGCCCATGCCTGCAACGTCGCCCACGTTATCGCCTACGTTGTCGGCGATAACGGCAGGGTTCCTAGGATCATCCTCAGGTATACCCGCTTCCACTTTGCCCACAAGGTCAGCGCCCACATCGGCGGCTTTGGTGAATATGCCTCCTCCCACACGGGCAAAGAGCGCCATGGAACTCGCGCCCATGCCCGAAGTGAGCAGTGTGGACGTGATCTGCGCCAGGCGAAGCGCAGAATCCGTGATCGGCTGAATCGATGTGTAGTACCAAGTGAGCCCAAAGTACCAAATGGACAGGTGAACCAGGGAAAGGCCGACGACCATAAGGCCCATCACTGAGCCAGACGAGAATGCCAGCCGAAGACCTTCGTTCAGGCTTCGCGACGCCGCCTGCGCCGTTCGCGCATTCGATTTGGTCGCCGTAGACATCCCGATGTATCCAGCCAGCCCAGAGAAAAACCCTCCGCTCAGGAAAGCGAAAGGCGTGAAGTAGCTCAGGTGGCCGGTGCCGGCCAGGATCAAGAGCAGCACGAACATGACTGCGAAGAACAACACAACGCCGCGATACTGTCGCTTCAGGTAGGCCGAAGCTCCTTCCCTTATGGCCTCGGAGATACTTCGCATTTGCTGAGTGCCTTCGTCTTTACGACTTATCGACACAGACAGATAGGCTGCCACTCCAAGCGCGACCAAAGCGCTGACGGGCGCCAAGAATGCCATAGAGCCGAAGTCCATTCCAGCTACGCCCGAAAAGTGATTCCCGGGCGTTTTCCCTCCCTCCATTCGATGCAGCAGGCCAACATAACCAGAATATCACAGGTAGGCGCCGCGGTCAAAGAGAACCCCGCCTTGCGCTCCGCGACACTACGCCTTCCGGTATTTCGCAACTCCCTGCTCGTACAAATCGTCGCCGTGGATGTCATCGATGACGAACAGTGGAAGGTCCTCTACATACAACTTGCGAATGGCTTCGGGCCCGAGGTCCTCGTAGGCCACAACTTCAGCGGACTTGATCCTCTTAGCAACGAGCGCCGCCGCTCCGCCCACTGCCGCGAAGTAGACCGCGCGATGACGGACCATGGCGTCCCTGACCTCTTTGGATCGCATACCTTTGCCGATCATGCCCTTCATTCCGTGCTCCATCAGCGTAGGCGCGTAGGGATCCATGCGCATGCTGGTAGTAGGGCCCGCCGAGCCTATCGGATCTCCGGGTTTGGCAGGCGCCGGTCCGACATAATAGATCACCTGCCCCTGCAGATCGATAGGAAGTTCCTTTCCTTCCTTGATAAGAGCAATCAGTCTCTTGTGAGCTGCGTCTCTGGCTGTATAGACCACGCCTGTCAGCAGTACCTGATCCCCTGCCTTCAGGCCCGCAATAGTCTCATCACTCAGCGGGGTAGTAATGCGTTTTGCCATTTGACTTCCTCCCTTCCCTGCCTACAGAGTGATGCTCTGATGAGGCGATACATGGCAGTTCAAGTTGACGGCCACCGGCAAGCTGGCAATGTGGCACGGCGCGTATTCAACGTGTACGGCGAGCGCAGTCGTACTGCCGCCCAGGCCCTGCGGCCCAATGCCCAGCTTGTTAATTGCCTCGAGAAGCTCGTCCTCCAAGGCTGCATATGCCGGATTCGGATTTCTGCTTCCCATCGGGCGCACCAGCGCTTTCTTGGCGAGCAGAGGAGCGACCTCGAAGTTGCCCCCTATTCCTACGCCCACTACCACCGGCGGGCAGGGATTGGGTCCGGCCTTTCGAACCTGCTCGATCACGAACTTCCGCACGCCCTCGACGCCCGCTGCAGGGATCATCATGGCAACACCGCTCATGTTCTCAGCTCCACCGCCCTTGGGCGCCAAAGTTATCTTGAGCTTGTCGCCTGCAACAATGCTGGTATGGATGATGGCCGGCGTGTTGTCGCGAGTGTTCTTGCGCTCAAACAACGGCTCGGCCACCACAGACTTACGCAGGTAGCCTTTTTCATAACCGCGCCGCACGCCTTCATTGATAGCCGCAACAAGGTCGCCCCCCTCGATGCGGACATCCTGCCCGAGCTCGAGGAAGACCACGGCGAGCCCGGTATCTTGACACGCGGGCCTCTGCTCCCTGGCAGCAAGACGGTGGTTTTCCAGTATCATCTCGAGCACTTGCCGCCCCACCTCAGACTCCTCAGTGGCGGCATACGCTTCTATCCTCTCGAGGTTCTCTTCCGGCAGATTGCAGCAGGCGCTAATGCACAGCTTCTCCATTGCGTCTGCGATATCGCCGGCCTGAATGACTCTAGGCTTAGCGCACCCCATCGTGTCACCCTCCCTGTCATCTGGATCCACTTGTTCAGGACATGGTCAACCGCAGCGCGACCCGGATCCGGGCCGTGCTGCGGTCGATTGCCCACCCTACTTCCACGCAGCCCTAACTGCTTCTACCATCTTGATTGTGCGGGCCGCTATCTCCTCGGGGTCGACCTTGACCCTGGCTACGCCGGTCTCCATGGCCGCCTTGGCGACTGCAGCTGCCACTGCCGGAGCCACTCGTGTGTCGAATGGGCCGGGGATGATGTAATCCGGGCTCAGCTCGCTGTCGGTTACGATGTCGCTGATGGCATAGACTGCCGCCAGTTTCATCTCTTCGTTTATGGCGCTCGCCCTAGCATCTAGTGCACCGCGGAACAGTCCAGGGAAGGCGAGGACGTTGTTTATCTGGTTGGGGAAATCGGATCTTCCCGTCGCGATGACCTTGGCTCCGCCGGCCTTAGCCTCATCGGGCATGATCTCCGGCACAGGGTTGGCCATGGCGAAGATCGCAGCATCCTTGGCCATGCTGGCCACCATCTCGCGAGTCACACAGCCCGCTACCGAAAGGCCGATGAACACATCGGCGCCTCGGATGACGTCCGCCAGCTTACCCTGGAGTTTGCTCCTGTTGGTGAGCGCGGCGATCTCGTCCTTGTAGGGGTTCATGCCGAACGGCCTGCCCTCATAGATGGCGCCCTTGGAGTCGCACAGAATCGCGTCCTTGACGCCCACCGTCATCAGCAGCTTGGTGACGGCAATGCCTGCCGCTCCTGCCCCGTTCACGACTACCTTGACTTCCGATGCCTTTTTCCCTACGAGCTTCAAGGCGCTGATCATTGCGGCACACGTCACGATGGCCGTGCCGTGCTGGTCGTCGTGGAAGATTGGGATGTTGCTGATCTTCTTGAGCTTGTCCTCAACCTCGAAACACGTTGGCGCCGAGATATCCTCCAGGTTTATGCCGCCGAACGTCGGTTCGAGGCGCTTGACTATCATGACTATCTCGTCGGGATCTTTGGTGTCCAGGCAGATAGGGAACGCGTCCACTGCTGCGAATCCCTTAAACAGAACCGCCTTCCCTTCCATGACAGGCATTCCGGCTCCTGCGCCGATATCGCCCAGGCCAAGTACAGCCGTTCCGTTGGTGACCACAGCCACCATATTCCCCTTGTTGGTGTAGTCGTAGATCTTGTCGTAGTCGGCATTGATCTCCTTGCACGGCTCAGCGACGCCAGGCGTATACGCAAGGCTCAGGTCCTGCTTATTTCGGAGGGGGACCTTGCTGACTACTTCGATTTTGCCCATGCTGTCCTTATGGAGTTTCAGGGCGTCTTCCCTTAGTGACATGCGTGCTCCTCCTTTAAGCTTTCGTGGCAGCGCTCTCGTTGTCGGCAACAGCTACTCTGTGCCTGTTTAGTTCTGCATCAGGCTTGCCCGGCCTGGTCACTCTGGACGGGGCGAACACGTGATTCAGTTCGTTCTCGGTCATCAATCCCTTCTCGATAACGAGGGCGCGAACACTCCTGCCGGTTGCCCGAGCCTCTTTGGCGATATCGCACGAGGACTGATAGCCGATGTATGGAACTAGGGCCGTGACGACGCCCACGTTCTCTTCGACCATCTTGGCGCAACGCTCCTTGTTGGCTTTGATGCCTACGATGCATCTGTCTTTCAGCGTTCGGGCAACATTGCCCAGTATCTCGATGGACTGAAGCATGTTGTAGAGCAGGACTGGCTGGAACACGTTGAGTTCGAGCTGCCCGGCCTGCGCTGCCATGGTGACCGCAAGGTCATTCCCGAGGATGTGGAACCCGACCTGGTTGGTGACCTCGGCAATGACCGGGTTCACCTTTGCCGGCATGATTGAAGATCCGGGCTGAACCGCGGGCAACTGTATTTCGTATAGCCCGGCCATGGGGCCTGATGCGAGCAACCTGAGGTCATTGGCGATCTTGATCAGGTTGATTGCGCACACCTTTAGGCATGCAGACACGAATGCCAGGGAATCGAGGTTCTGTGTGGCATCGACCAGGTCCTTGGGCGACGTCAGGTTGTACCCGCTTATTTTGCTCAGCATCTCAACCGCCAAACGGATGTACTCCACATCGGCATTGAGCCCCGTACCTACGGCTGTACCGCCCAGGTTGACGCTCTTCAGCCCTTCAGCTGAGTACTGAATCCGGTCCGCGTCGCGATCGAACGCTTTGGCCCATGCGTGGAACTCCTGCCCGAGGGTTATGGGAACAGCATCCTGTAGATGGGTTCGGCCCATCTTAAGTACATCCTTGAACTCGTCGCCCTTATCACGCATAGCCGCAGCCAGCTGGCGCAGGGCCTCCACCGTCGGCCCGAGTTCACTGAGGAGCGCGATTCTTGCAGCAGTGGGAAGCGCATCGTTAGTCGACTGCCCGAGGTTCACATGATTGAGCGGGCTTACTAGACTGTCGGCGCCCTTCCCGCCGCCGAGAATCTCGCTAGCCCGGTTGGCTAGGACCTCATTGGCATTCATGTTCATGGAGGTGCCGGCGCCGCCCTGAATCGAGTCTACAATGAACTCGTCGATGTGCTTGCCGGCAATGATCTCATCTGCCGCAGCCGCAATGGCCGACCCGACGTCCGGCGGAAGGTAGCCTAGCTCTGCGTTGGCAAGCGCCGCGGCCTTCTTCACCATGGCCAGACCCACGATCAGCCCACGATGCATTTTCTGCCCCGTGATGTGGAAGTTCTCGCTACCACGAAGCGACTGAATGCCGTACAAGGCCTGCTCCGGCACGTCCCTCTCTCCGATGAAGTCTTTCTCCACTCTTATCCTGCATTTTTTCGCACAGCCCATTTCGCTTGCACCGCTCCCTGTATGATGTTTTCGGAATGGAGCATCCTTGGCGGAACCGTTGCGCCTGATGATACATTCCTTATGGAACTTCGTCAGTAATGATGAATTCTCCTTCGTTGCACATACTGGAACAAGAATGATGAAATCCCACGAACCCCCCAGCTAATGTCAGGGGGGTTCGCAAATCAAAAATCCGGCGGCGACCTACTCTCCCGGGCGGTCTCCCGCCAAGTACCATCGGC
>DAOTAC010000140.1:0-6317 GCA_035382325.1 Bacillota bacterium
TCTCAACCTGCCCCGTCTTGACGATCTTGGCCAGGTCGTCATAGACAGACTTGATGTGGTCCATTGTCACGTCGCGGCCCCCGATTCCGTAGATGTAGTCGACGACGGTGGGGGCGTTCTCCATTCCATACATCGCCGATCTTACCTCTGCGAATACCGGCCCGCTCACAGCGTTGAAGGAATCCGAGCGGTCCATGACGGCGATGGCCTTCTTGCCTTGCAGGGCTCTGGATATCTCGCACGCCGGGAATGGCCTGAAGACGCGCACTTTGAGCAGACCGGCCTTCACACCGTCGGCTCTCAGGGCCTTAACGACTTCTTTGGCCGTGCCTGCAGTCGAACCTAGCACCACGATGGCGATCTCGGCGTCATCCAGCATGTACTCTTCGAACAGCCCGTACTCGCGTCCGCTCAGCTTGGCGTAATCCTTGGCCACTTGCAGGATAACCGGCTTAGACTGGATCATCGCTTCAGCCTGCTGCCTCTTGTGCTCCATGTTCCAGTCGTACAGATCCAGCGGGCCAACGGTGATAGGGTTGTCCACATCAAGCAGTGGGTTTTCGGGCACGTACTCGCCAACCCACTCCCTGACTTTCTCATCCTCCAGCAGGTGCATGACTTCCATGGCGTGGCTGATGATGAAGCCGTCCATGGTGACCATCACCGGAAGCAGCACGTTCTTGTTCTCAGCGATCCTGACCGCCTGCAGAAGGTTGTCGTAAGCCTCCTGCGCGTTTTCGGAGAAGATCTGAACCCAGCCTGAGTCTCTCGCTCCCATGGTGTCGCTGTGATCGCAGTGGATGTTGATGGGGCCTGAAAGCGCCCTGTTGACCACTGGCATCACTATCGGCAGCCGCATAGACGCGGCGATGTAGACGATTTCCCACATCAGGGCCAGACCATTGGCTGATGTGGCTGTCATCGCTCTGGCGCCGGCAGACGCGGCGCCCACCGTAGCGCTCATGGCAGAATGCTCGCTCTCGACAGTAACGAACTCCGTGTCTACCTGGCCGTTAGCGACGAAGCTGGAGAAGATCTGCACTATCTCCGTCTGCGGCGTGATAGGATACGCGGCTACCACATCCGGGTTGATCTGGCGCATCCCTTCGGCGACGGCCTCATTGCCCGTCTTGGCAACTCTAATGCTCATTCCTGCTCCTCCTTCCTACTTCGTCTCGTCATCTTTGCCCTGGGCTTCATCGTCCAGAACCATTGTGAGGGCCTTATTTCCGCGCTTGCCGGGGCATACCTGGGCACACACCCCGCAGCCCTTGCAGTAACGGTAGTCGATTCCTTTGAACTTGCCGTCCTCGACCTGGATCGACATGTCAGGACAGTAGATCCAGCAGAACAGGCAGTTGATACAGTTTTCCGGCACATGGACCGGGCGATATGTTCTCCATCCGCCCGTCTCGTACTTCGCGGCGCAGCCAGGCTCCAGGATCCTACCCGCCTTGGGCACGTCCTTCCAGCCTGCGTCTTTCGGAACTGACATTATTGAGCCACCTCCTGGTAGGCCCGTCGTATCGCCTCGATGTTCTTGTCAACGATCTCAGGGCGCAGTTTCTTCGCAAGCTTGACCCTGGTGTCGGCGATCAGCTCATCGAGGGTCAACAGTCCTGTGGCAGCCACGAGCGCTCCCATCATGGGAGTATTGGGAATCGGCCGCCCTATTGTGTCGATGGATATCTCTGTAGCGTCGAGAGTGTACACCTTCGCCTTGCCGTTTTCCAGCTTCAGCTTCTTGCGGATTTCCACAGCAGACAGCGGTGTATTAACAAGGTAGATTCCATCGTCAGGAACCCCGGCCTTCACATCAACTGCAGACATGAGTGTGGGGTCGAGTACTACGACGATTTTCGGGCGTTCTACGTGGCTGTGAATGGTGATTGATTCGTCGCTGATTCTGTTGAACGCCTGCATGGGCGCGCCCATGCGCTCCGGGCCGTATTCAGGAAAAGCCTGTGCATGCCTTCCTGTGGAGATGACCGCTTCGGCAAGTACCAAAGCAGCCGTCTTCGCTCCCTGCCCGGCGCGTCCATGCCAGCGAATCTCCAGGAGCTTAGCCATGATGTTTCTCCCCCTCCGTTCTGTTGGGCCATACGTGACTGACCGGACTCAAATGGGATCAGCCTGTACAGCTATATGGATCATGCCGCGGAAGCCCGCGGCATGGATCATCTCAAGTCGACATCGACCGTGCTTGACTATGCCGTGACGCCCCTCACAAAACGCCAGCCGCTACTCGCTTGCGGCGACAAGCTCGGGGTAGAGCGGAAAATCGGCGACAAGCTCGTCTACCTGCCGCGACACCTGGGCCAACGCATCGGGAGATCCGATGTGCCGGAGCGTCCCATCGATCAGCGACGCAATCACTCGCATCTGGGGTTCCTTCATGCCGCGCGTGGTAACGGCGGGAGTGCCGATCCTGACACCGCTAGTTATGAACGGCTTTTCCGGGTCGAACGGCACTGTGTTCTTGTTGACAGTGATGCCCACAGAATCCAGCGCCTCTTCGGCAGCCTTGCCCGTAATGCCTGTTCCACGCAGATCCATCAGCATCAGGTGGTTATCGGTGCCGCCCGAGACTAGTTTCCATCCATGCTCCATGAGCGCATCAGCCAGAGCCTTGGCATTGGCGACTATCTGCTTCTGGTAGTCCGCGAATTCGGGCTTTAGAGCTTCCCCGAACGCCACCGCCTTGGCGGCGATCACATGCATGAGCGGCCCGCCCTGAGTGCCCGGGAAGACCGCAGAGTCTATCTTCTTCGCCCACTCAGCAGTGCAGAGTATCATGCCGCCACGAGGTCCGCGCAAGGTCTTGTGCGTAGTGGTGGTCACGAAATCGGCATGCGGAACAGGGTCAGGATGAAGCCCGGTGGCAACGAGTCCGGCGACGTGGGCCATGTCTACCATGAGGAGCGCTCCCACGCTCTTGGCGATTTTGCCGATTCTCTCGAAATCGATAGTCCTCGGGTACGCACTGGCCCCGGCCACAATCATCTTGGGCGCGTGCTCGTGGGCAAGCCTCTCCAGCTCATCGTAGTCGATTCGCTGATCGTCGGACCTGACGCCATACGGGATGAACCTGAAGTACTTACCGGATAAGTTCAAATGCATGCCGTGGGTCAGATGTCCCCCGTGTGTCAGGTTCATGCCGAGCACAACATCGCCTGGCGTCAGTGCCGCGAAGTAGACCGCCGTGTTGGCTTGAGCCCCTGAATGCGGCTGAACGTTTGCATGATCCGCTCCGAACAGCCTCTTCGCCCGCTCGATAGCCAGGCTCTCAGCTACATCGACATACTCGCACCCGCCGTAGTACCTCTTGCCCGGGTATCCTTCGGCGTACTTGTTTGTCAGCGGCGTACCGAGGGCTTCAAGTACCGCCCTGCTCACGAAATTCTCCGACGCAATTAACTCAATCTTCGCATTCTGCCTGCGAATCTCATCGAAAATCGCGCGCGCCAGTTCAGGGTCTTCCCGCCTGACATGATCAAACATCGCTCTACCAGCCCCTACTCTGTATCTTCTCTGCCTCGCTCATCGAGGAGGCATCAATCCCCCGCATCGCCTCGCCTAGCCCTTTTGATACCCGTGCAAGCACCTTGGGATCATTGTAGTGAGCGACCGCCTGAACGATGGCCTCAGCCCTCGCCTGGGGATTCTCCGACTTGAATATGCCGGAGCCGACGAACACGCCGTCCGCCCCGAGTTGCATCATCAAACCCGCATCAGCAGGCGTAGCGACTCCACCCGCGGCAAAGTTGGCCACAGGTAGCTTGCCTTCCCGCGCCACCCACAAAACTAGGTCGTAAGGCGCCCCCATCTCCTTTGCGGCAGTCATCAGCTCTTCCTGAGGCATGCTGTGGAGTCGTCGGATATCCTCGTTGACCTGCCTCATGTGCCGCACTGCCTCTACTATGTCGCCTGTTCCCGCCTCGCCCTTAGTACGCATCATCGCAGCGCCCTCGCCGATACGGCGCAGCGCCTCGCCTAGATTCCGGCATCCACACACGAAAGGGGTCGCAAAAACGTGCTTATCAATGTGGAATCTCTCATCGGCCGGCGTGAGAACCTCGCTCTCGTCGATGCAATCGACGCCCAAAGCCTCGAGCACCTGCGCCTCAACAAAATGCCCTATGCGCGCCTTGGCCATAACGGGTATGCGCACCGCGTTCTTGATTGCTTCTACAATGACAGGATCGGCCATTCTGGCGACACCGCCGGTTGCACGAATGTCAGCAGGAACGCGCTCGAGGGCCATAACAGCAACAGCACCCGCGCCTTCGGCGATTCTGGCCTGTTCCGGCGTTGTGACATCCATGATCACTCCGCCCTTTAGCCTGTTTATGAAGTCCACCTTGACCGCGTAGGCGCTATCTTCCAACGCATGCATACTCATGAGACTACAACCTCCCAAGCGCCGAAATCCAACATTAATTCTACTACACTGCCGCTGCATGCACAACCTTCACCAGGGGCCAGATGGATACCCGGCCTCTCGCTGTATGCATTCGCGGTACGGCCGACTGCGCGTGCACTTCCATACACAAATCAATGGACTCCTCTACACATGGTGAGGAGCCCATTGCCCGAAAAGCGCAGTAATACGGTTGTCACTCCTCAGGGTTGGGCGCTCCCACAGGGCACACCTCATTGCAGGTGCCACAATCGATGCACTTATCGGGATCGATCACGTAGATATCGCCCTCGCTGATGGCGTCAGTGGGGCACTCAGGCTTGCACGCCCCGCAGGCAATGCACTCATCATTGATCTTGTACGCCATTTTAGGCCCTCCTTCCGAGGTATAATACCTGCCCTATTGTACACGATGAAATGACGCTTAACAATGGCTTTTGTTACATGATTCTTGCCTGAGATAAAAAGCCCGGCGAAAGCAATGCCTCCGCCGGATACATCAAGGTATAGACTGATTGGTGGACCCGACGCGGATCGAACGCGCGACCTCTAGAGTGCGATTCTAGCGCTCTCCCAGCTGAGCTACGGGCCCATGGAACTTGCGGCAACTGTTATGTTACCACACCAGACAGCGTGCGTCAATCAAGTTTGAGCAGCCTGGCCGCAGGTCTATCAAGAAAGACAGACACGTCCGGATGCTGCTGGAGGATGGATGCAGGAACATCGGAGGTAATTAGCCCTTGAATAGCCTGCCGGACTATGTCGGCTTTGGCATCCCCGTTGGCCAGCAGCATTATCTCGCGCGCATCCATTATCGTGCCTATCCCCATCGACAGTGCGAATGACGGCAGTTCCTCCGCCTCGGTCTTGGCCCTGTTGACTTGCACTGTCTGCTCTGCCAACCGCACAACGCGCGTGCGGGAGTTCGGCGCGGACCCGGGTTCATTGAACCCGATGTGGCCGTTCATCCCTATGCCCAATACTTGCAGGTCGATTCCGCCCGCCGCCCGGACCATCTCTTCATATCTGACGCACTCGGCCTCGGGATCGCGAGCCGCCCCATAAGGCACGTGTGTTCGGGCGCGGTCCAGATTCACGTGGGCGAACAGATGCTCCCACATGAACCGCTCGTAGCTTCGGGGATCGTCGGCATCGAGGCCACAGTACTCGTCAAGGTTGAACGTAGTGACACGGGAAAAGTCCAGCCCCTCCCGCCGGTGGAGCTCGACTAGTTCCGCGTACATCCCGACCGGGGTCGATCCGGTAGCCAGCCCCAGCACAATACTGGGCCGGGCGTTCACGCGAGACGCAATATGCCTGGCCGCGGCGGCGCTCATCTGGGCATAGTCATCGTAGACGAGTATGCGCACACCAATCGCCTCGCTATTCCCTCGGGCGCATCAGAGGGAA
The DNA here is from genome assembly GCA_035382325.1 of Bacillota bacterium. Classification (GTDB taxonomy): domain Bacteria; phylum Bacillota; class DTU025; order DTU025; family DTU025; genus UBA5389. The sequence continues at coordinate 5,831 of DAOTAC010000140.1, forward strand.
GAGAATAACATCCCTGATCGAAGCCGAGTCGGTCAGGAGCATGACGAGCCTGTCCACACCTAGGCCCATCCCGCCTGTAGGCGGCAGACCATACTCCAAGGCGGTGACGAAGTCCTCATCCATCATGTGCGCCTCGTCATCTCCCCGCTCCCTCTCAGCTACTTGGGCCAGGAAGCGTTCACGTTGATCGATTGGATCATTCAGCTCCGAGAACGCGTTGGCCAGTTCGCGACCGGCGCACACCGCCTCGAACCTGTAGGTCAGCTCCGGGTTATCGGCCCTCTTCTTGGCCAGGGGCGACACCTCGATTGGGTAGTCCATTATAAAGGTAGGCTGGATAAGACCCGCCTCGACCTTCTCCTCATATGCCTCGCTCAGACATAGCCCACGAGTAGCGTGCTCCGGAACATCCAGCCCCATTCGGCGGCATGCTGCCCTGGCTTCTTCGTGACTCATTGACGTGAAATCGAAGCCCGTACGCTGCCTT
>DAOTAC010000141.1:0-6316 GCA_035382325.1 Bacillota bacterium
GGCCTGGCTCTTCGGGAGGTGGTTGATTAATGCCCAGGATCAACCTGCTGCCGGAGCGTGAAACCAGAAAGGCGCCGGTCAGTCCGAAGCGGCTATTCTTCATCATTGTCGTGGAGGTCGCAGTCGTCGCCGCGCTCACAGTCTTTCTGAGTAAGGTCTTCACAATACGCCAGATGGAAGCGGAGCTTGCGCAGGTGAGGGCGCAGATTGCGGCGATGCAGCAGGACCTAGACATACTCGATCAAGTGCAGACGCGTACTAAGGAGATCCGCGCGCTCGCCGACGAGATCCGGTCTATCCAGGCTGAGAACCGGGCGCCTGCTCCCGTCCTGCGCGAACTGCGAGCTGTCGTGCCGCAAGATGTATGGCTGGAATCATTCTCAGCCGACCCGAAAGGGGCCATAAGCCTTGGCGGGGCCACGTTCTCGATGGAATCGGCGGCCCGTCTTTCACTGCAGCTGGAGCGCTCTCCTGTGTTCGCCGATGTCAAGCTGAGTTCGGTCACGCTTGGGTCCAGGGGCGAAAGTCAGGTGTACACGTTCAACATCGGCTGTGCCCTTAACGCGGTCGGGGCGGGGAGGTGAGCCGGGATGTCTGCGTGTGACCACATTGACCGGCAGATGCGGCTTTTGGGCGTGCTCATAATCGTCCTGGCCGCGGCAGGCCTTTATCTGTACGTTTACTCGCCCCAGCAGCGCAAGCATGAGCGGCTCAAGGCCGAGCTAGATATGGCCAACTCCGAGCTTGCCATAGGCCTTGTGAAGATGCGCAAAGCGCCCGAAGCCGAAGGGGAGCTCGAAGCGGCCGTCGCAGGGCTCGAAGCGTTAATGCGCCTGATCCCGGCGGAGGACAAGCTCAACTGGATCGTCCGTGACATTGAGTCGGTGGCGCGGGCCAACCGGGTCACTGTTGTAGAGGTAACGCTGGCAGTCGGCAAGCCGCGCGGGCGATACCTGGAGGTTCCGGTGACGGTGTCCTTGACGGGCAAGTATGAGGATGTGCTCGGTTTTGTGGAAGGCCTCGGTAAGCTGCCGAGGATCATCAACGTGCACGGCTTCACCTTCGAAGGCGGCGCGTCACGCCCGGGGGAAGAGGCGGCTTTAGCCGAGTCTGTCTTGCCCCGCGAGAACTTGATCTCCGCTACGGTGCAGGCCACGACGTATGCTCTGGCGAAGGGGGGTGGGCAGGTTGATAAGCCTCAAGCGAAGCCGACCTCAAGTCGCTAGGGTCAACTTGACGCCGGGCTCCGCGAGTGCCGCGTCGTCCGTCGACCAGCAGGAACGGGCGAGGGAGCGCCGACGCGCATGGATACCGGTGCTGGCCCTGGTGGTGCTGCTCGGGGTTGCGGTTGGGTACTTCCTCTTCATGGCGAATTACAGGCGCGGTGCTCTGGACCCTGATGCGCCGCCGATAGTGGCTGTGGGAGGCCATTTCGCTCAGAGATTCGCCGACCTGCTCGTCCGGAGCGACGTGGCGGGGCTCGTGGCTGAAGGACCGTCGCTTGGGCCCGGCGACAACGGTAGATGGGATCCGTTCAAGCCCCTGGTGGAATTGGGACCGGCTATCAAGCCCATGGTGCCCGATACACCTGTGGTCGTGCCGGTTGAACCCGAGCCTGAGCCGCCCAGCCCGCCTCAGGTCACGCTCACAGGAGTGCTGACGTCGGGGGGACGGGCAATCGCGATCCTTCGGGTCGCCGGGCAAACACAGCTGACCCGGGTGGGCGAGTCTCCGTTCGAGGGCGCTGTGGTGAGGTCCATAGATGATAAGTCCATTGCGATATCGTTCTTTGGCCAAGACATTCATTACTCCCTGGGGGGTGAGCAACAATGAGAAAGGCTGAACGCTCAGGCGCTTTGATGTGCATTGTGGCAATGGTGGTCTGCCTGGCGCTCGCGGGCCGGCCTGTGGAGGCGGGATCGCCCAAAGTCGATATGGATCTCGTCGGCGCGGGCATCGCTGACGTGTTCCGGGCCCTGGCTGAGCTGGGCGATATGAACATAGTGCTCGACCCGGCTGTTTCAGGCACGCTTACTATTCGCCTGCACGACCTGACTGTGGAAGAGGCCCTGAAGCTAGTTGCCTACACTACGGGCGTGGAGTATCGCGTGGTGGGTTCGAGCCTGATCGTGACCCCGCCCGGAAAGCCCAGCGCCTTCGACCCTGTTCGGGTCGAGCGGTACTCGCTCACTCATGCCAGGGTAGACGAAGTGATGCCCGTGTTGGGGTTCGTGGCCGATAACACCAAACTGCAGGCTGATCCGAGGACCAACTCGGTGATTGCCAGGGGCCCCGTGGCCGGCCTGGAGCAGGTGAAGCAGGTCATATCCATGCTTGATGTGGCGGTCGTGCCTCCGGAGGCCGAGATACCGGCTAAAGGCGTGGATGCGAAAGCCGGGCCGCCTAGTCCGGAACTTCCCGCGCCAACTCCGGCTCCAGTCGAATCCCTCGATATCGTAAAACTCAGATATGCGTCGGCCAGGTCCGTGGCAGGCCTTCTGAGCCTGGTGGTACCGAGCGGCAAGATTCAGGCAGACTCCGATATCAACGCCATAGTGATGCTGGCGGACGAGGTCGCGCTGGGCAGGGCCCATGAGATCATCGCGCAGGTGGACGTTACGCCGGCTGAAGTGCCGCTCGCGTCCGCGCCTGTGGCGGTCGAGGTTGCTGAGCCGAAGGCGCCGGCGGAGGCAGATGCAGTTAAGGTCATTAAGCTTTCGTGGTCGCCGGCGGACAAAGTCGCTGAGGCTCTGCGTGTGGTGGTTGACGGTGTGAGGATCGGCACGGACTCCCGCACCAACTCGCTTGTGGTGCGCGCCGGCCAGTCCGATATGTTGCGTGTGGAGGAGATCGCATCGCTTCTGGACGTGCCGGTGGTGGAACCGGAGACGTTTGCGCTCCCTGAGGCACCCAAGCCTGAACCGCGGGCGCTCGCATCATTCACTCTTGTTCACGCGGATCCAGGTGAGGTGCAGAGGGCGCTGGCTCTAGTCGTTCCGGACGGGGCGGTACACCCTGATGCGCGAACCCGCTCGCTTCTGGTGTTCGGCACGCCGGATGAGATGGCGCGCGCGCGTGAGATGATTGCACTTTTAGACGTGGCCACTCCCGCTCCGGTGGTAAGCCCTGCCCCTGCCGTGGACCAAGCTCCTAAGGCGCAGGAACCGGATACTCTGAAGGCCATAGTTCTGGAGTATGCGGATGTCTCGGTTGTGCGGGAAGCACTCAGTACCGTGTTGCCGAGCGAGAACATCATTGTGGACCAAAGAACCTCCAAGGTCATTGTGCGGGGCACGAAGGCGCAGCACCGGCTGGCTTCGGAGATCGTCGCCATGCTAGATGTGTCGGATGCCGTAAGGGCCGGCGCGACGAAGGCGGCAGAGCCTGCGCAGGTGAAGGGCATTCAGGCGTTCCGCCTGGCCCAGGCAGACCCGATCGCCGTACGTGAGGCGCTGGCTTTGGTGATACCTCGCGATGCAGTCCACGTCGACACGCATACGCGTACAGCGCTGGTCCTGGGGTTGCCTGACGAGATAGCCAAGGCGGCCCAAATAGTATCGTTGCTCGACACGGCTGTGGCGCCGGCGCTGGCTCCTGAGCCTGTGGCGGAACCGGTGTCTGAGCCGCCCGCTCCTGTGAGGACGGTTCATGCATTTCGTCTCAATCAGGCTGACCCGGCTGCTGTGCGGGAGGCGCTGGCCCTGGTGCTGCCGCGCGATGCGGTGCATGTGGATACGCGCACTCGGACGGCGATAGTCCTGGGGCTACCTGATGATATTGCCACGGCTTCCGAGATAGTCGGGTTGCTTGATGAGGCTGCGGCGCCTGAGCAACAGCCTAAGCCAGAGCTGCCCGTAGACGTGATGCGCGTGATCAGGCTTAAGCATGCTGCGGCGGTCCAGATCCGGGAGGCAATTGTGTCTGCTGTACCGGGCGCCCGACTGACAGCCGATCCTCGCACGAATGCCCTGATCGTTGTGGCGCCCGGCGATGTGCAGGTCAAAGTGGACGACCTGGTGGCCGCGCTTGATGTCGAGGCTGAACCGCTTGCGGCGGCTGCTACTGCCGCACCCCGGGAGCTGGCTCCGAAACCGGAACCGGAGACGGCAGAGGTGGTTCGACTGGAGTACGCAGCGCCGGCGGCAGTGCGCCAGGCGCTCCTGCCCACATTGCCTGAATCGAAGATGAGCGTGGATGAACGGACCGCTGCCATCGTAATAGTGGGCACGGCGGCACAGCGCGAACAGGCTAGGCGGATCATTGCCCAGCTGGATGTGGAGGTTCCCCCGTCGCCCGATGAGATCGCGGCGCCCACTGCGCCGGCCGATCCCGAAGTATTGCAGGTGTTCCAGCTGGCGCATGCACCGGCGTCACGTGTTCGGGAGGCGCTGGCCCCTGTGGTGCCAGTCGCCAGCATGACCGTGGACGAGCGCACCAACTCGCTCATCATCAATGCGTCGCGATCGCGCGTCACGCGGGCCGCTGAGGTCATAGAAAGGCTCGACGTGGAGATCAAGCCGGCGTCGAGCGAAGCGGCTGCGCCAACGCCGCAGCCCGAAGCGGAGGTGGCACGCTACCGGTTGGCGAATGCTCCTGCGGAGTCGCTGCGGTCGGCTGTGAGTCTCCTGGTCGCCTCTTCCGATATTCAGGTGGATTCCAGGACCAACACGCTGCTGGTGCGTGCCGTTCCAGGTGTGCAGCAGAGTGTGGCCGAACTTGTTCAGGGGCTCGACATTCCAGTTGAACCTGCGCCCGAGCCTAAGCCTGAGCCGACTCCTGCTACGGCGCCGCCTGAGGTGATGAAGGTATTCCGCTTGACACACGCAGCGGCGTCCGACATGAAGACGCTTCTGGGCATAGCGGCGCCGTCGGCCAAGATGCAGCCGGACGACAGGACCAAATCGCTGATTGTGATGGCGCCCGCGTCTACTCTGGCTGCTCTGGATGAACTTGTGCGAGCCATGGATATCCCCGCAGCGCCCAGCGTACAGGCGAATGCGCAGCCGGCACCTGAACCGGATCCGGTGGTGACCCGGGTATACAGGCTCAACCATGCAGTTGCGGGCGAGGTGGCAAAGGCCCTCGAAGGGCTGGTGAAAGGCGCGGTAAAGGCCGATGTGCGCACGTCTTCACTGGTAGTCGAGGCCGCAGAATCACAGCATGCCAGAGCATTGAGCCTCATCGAAGCACTCGATAGGGAGCTTCCGCAGGTGCTGATAGAAGCGAGGCTGGAGGAGCTGTCGGGCGATGCGGGCCGAAGGCTCGGGCTGGACTGGTCCTTTAATGGTCTCACCTTCAACCAGAACGCCTACGGCCAATGGGTGAGCGTGAGCTTGGATTTCCTGACGAACCTTACCGCCCTGGAAGAGCAGGGCAAAGCGTCGCTGATCAGCCGGCAACATACGTTCACCGTCAGCGGCAAGACCGGCAAGATACTGATAGGCGACAGGATCCCCGTGATGATACAGGAGGTCCAGGACGGCGTGGCCGTCACCAAGCTGGACTTTATCAACGCCGGCATTGAGCTTTCGATCACCCCGATTGTAAGTGAAGACGGGACGATCACGGCCACGGTGAAGCCGGTCATAAGCTCGATTGTGGGGTGGACACCTCAGAACTACCCACAGATTAGGACGAGGGAACTCGAAACCATAGTGTCGCTCAAGAGCGGAAACACCGCTGTCATCGGGGGCATGCTGCACCGCGATGAGATAGAGAGCTTGGCAAAGGTTCCGATCCTCGGCGATATCCCGCTTCTTGGGGAGCTTTTCAAGAAGCGAAGTACTACTACTGAGAACACCCAGATTGTGGTAATGATCACCGCCTGGCAGGTGAACCCGGGTCAGCACCCCGTGACTGGCCCGGCGACCGGTGATGATAAGTTCCCAGTCAAGCTAGAAGGCGCGCCGACTAAGTAAGAAGGATTCGACGCGCTAGCCAGCATTTCTAGGCGTACCCATTCGGAGGACGGTCTCCGCACCAAGGCGACCGTTCTCCTTGTTGTTCGGACGGGCGCTTCCCAATTCTTGCCCGGCATTAGAGGATTGTGGTAGAGTAATCTGTGGGAGGAATGAGCGAGTGGAAACGAAACTCGGGAAGCTACGTGCACTCTTTGCCGATAACGGCATCGATGGACTGATCATCACGGGGCCCGAGAACCGCTACTACATGAGCGGTTTTTCCGGGTCGGCCGCGACCCTAGTCATCAGCGCCGACAGCGCGGCGCTCATCACCGACTTCAGGTATGTGGAGCAGGCAAATGCACAGGCTCCCGAGTACCGTGTGTACATGCACAAAAACCCCATGACCGACACCT
>DAOTAC010000142.1:0-6304 GCA_035382325.1 Bacillota bacterium
GATGTTCTACACCGGCGAAGGGCGTACCCTCGATAAACCAGTCTTCCTGCAATTCCCAGGCGATCCGCATCTGGCCGGCAAGCGCATACTGGTTGTGGACGATGTATGGGACTCGGGGCGGACGATTGTGGCAGTGAGGGAGCGTATCGAGCGCGTGGGCGGAGAACCGCGTACAGCAGTGCTTCATTACAAGCCCACACACTCAGCCTTTCCTGACCTCAGCCCCGACTACCATGCGGCAGAAGTGGACGGGTGGATAGTGTACCCATGGGATCCGTCTCGTCTTGCCGCCAACGTCATGCAATAGACGGCGAAGGCGCAGCGCACGACGGGCATAGGCAGCAACTGAAGCTACACGCCGATCGATGGAAGGTGCAGTCATGAAAGTAGGGATAGTAGGCATGCCCTGGGCCGGCAAGACCACGGTCTTCCGCCTCCTGACAGGCGGTAACCCCGGCGGCAAGCAGGATGCGAGCATCGGGATGGCAAAGGTGCCCGACGCTCGCATTGACGTTCTGAGCGAGATGTTCAGGCCGCGCAAGACCACGTACGCTCAGATCGAAGTGGTGGACCTTGCGGGAGGTGCAGGCCTCGGGCTGGGTCGAATTGCGGCGGACGACAATGGGCGGGCGAGGGCGCGCGGCATTTCACTGCTCGTCAACCATATGCGTACGGTGGATGCTCTGATACACGTTGTGCGTACGTTTGAGTCGGCCGATGGCGAACCCGCACGGCCGGTTGCCGATGCCGCGTCGCTCAACGACGAACTGATACTGGCCGATATGGCCATAGCTGAGGCAAGGGTGGAGCGCCTCCGATTATCGCGCAAACGGACCTCCGATGAAGACCGGGAACTCGAGCTCATGGAGTTGCTCGCCGCCGAGTTTGTTGAAGGCCGGGGGCTCAGGGAGATCGAGCTAGCCAAGGGCGATCAGGATCTCCTGCGCGGCTACGGGTTGCTCTCTGTGAAACCTGTGGTCCTGGCGGCGAATATGTCGGAGGAGCAGTTCCAATCGGGCGGCTTCGTAGACGAGATACAGCTGCAGGGCTACTGTGACGAGCGGCACATTCCTTACGTCAGGCTATGTGCGAGCATCGAGGCCGACATATCTGAGCTTCCCCCGGATGAGCGTATTGCCTTCATGGATGCATACGGAATTGAGTCTACAGGAGTGGAACGTGTGTCGCGCGCCGTATATGAGTGCCTGGGCCTAGTGTCGTTCTTCACCGTAGGAGAGGATGAAGTGCGGGCATGGCCCATCGCAGTCGGCACAAATGCAAAGCACGCGGCTGGCAAAATACACTCCGACATAGAACACGGCTTCATCCGAGCCGAGATCGTAGCCTACGATGATCTGATACGGCTGGGATCGTACTCGGCAGCCCGGGCTGCCGGCGCCTTCAGGCTCGAGGGCAGGGAGTACACAATGGCCGATGGCGACATTGTGAACTTCCGATTCAGTCCTCCGCGGTAGGCAGCAGGAAGTGGGCTGATTCGTCTTCGTCCTCCTATCGCGAATAGCGTCACACGCGTCGAGAGATATTAGCTTTGATGGCCTGCGCGTGCGCGCGGGCGACGCGACGCGATGCGAAGGGAGGTTTGGGATTGGTTCAGACGCAGGGGATTACCCCGACCGAGAACTGGTTCGCCCACGAGCAGCTCAGCAAGGAGCAGCTGTGCATGAAAAAGTGCAGCATCTACTCAAACCAGATCCAAGATCCGCAGCTCAAGGGCAGTGTGCAGCGGCTCATGGATTCATGCCAGCGGCACGTCAATGCCCTTCAGGGCATAGTGGGGCAGACAGGGCAGACGAAGATGTGACGGCCTGATACGGGCTGAAAGGGGGAATGCGTGTGGATCTTCAGGGTAAGTTCACGGACAAGGATATCGCTTCCGACCTTCTGAGTGACCTCAAGGAGATGCTCCTCGGCTATCACATAGCCACGGTGGAATCGGCGAGCCCCAACGTACGAAATACCTTCATGAACAGCCATGACGACTACATGAAGGAACAGCGCGAGCTGTGGGAGACCATGTACTCTAAGGGATGGTATCAGATCGTCGGTCAGCCGCAACAGCCTGGGTACCATTCGCCCCAGGGACGGATGTAGAGCCGCCCGGGCAGCATCTGCCGGCTGTCGTCGGTCTGCTGAGTTGAGAGGGAATGTACAAGTGCGGCCGGAGTCTCGCCGGCCGTTCACTTTGTACAAGGAACGGCCGGTTCTCCGCCGAAACAACACCTACAGTGTTTGGGGATGGCACTTGATGGGAGAGTGAATGAGCGATTGCAGGTGAGACTAATAGCCTTCGACATGGACGGCACGCTGACCGACAATCCCAGTTCGTGGGAGCACATTCACCGAAGATTCGGCTTATGGGAGGCACACGCGGATGCCTACATGAAGCGCTTCCTGGCGGGCGAGATCACTTATGCCGAGTTTTCGAGGCTCGACGCGCTGGAGTGGAAGGGGAAACCCAGGCGCCAGCTCGATGCTGTGCTGGATGAAATAGGCTATGCGCCCTGTGCCCGGGAGGCCGTGTCGGCAGCGCGGGAGGCGGGCGCCTCGGTCGCTCTCGTCTCGTCCGGGCTGTCGTTCCTGGCCTCTCGAGTCGCACGTGAGCTGGGTATTTGCCATGTTTTCGCCAATGAGCTAGCAGTATGCGACGGCCTTATGACGGGAGAAGTGGTGATAAACGTCTCCATAGACGATCCCGCCAGGACGAAGGCCGCAATACTCAAACAACTCAGGAGTGCACTTAGGGCCGATAGGGCCGAGACCTGGGCTGTCGGCGACAACTGGGGCGATATCGAGATGCTGCAGGAGGCGGGTCGTGCCTTCCTGGTAGCCCCCCGGCCCGAGTGCTGGGAGCAGGCTATGCAGGCCGCCCCTCATGTAGAGTGCATCGCGGACCTATGCCATCTGGTCAGCCTCATCCGAAACGTAAGCGTCTGCGCGGATTGACGGGGTGGGCAGCCCAAAGTCATCTTTGTACTGCAGTCTGTACAAGTCGTAGTAGATCCCCTTGTGCGCCAACAGCTCCTGGTGGGTGCCCATCTCTCGGATACGCCCTTTGTGAAGCACGATTATCTTGTCGGCATGCTGGATAGTGGACAACCGGTGAGCCACAACGATTGTCGTGCGTCCGGCGATCAGCCTTGGCAGCGCATCCTGTATCAGGAGCTCCGTCTCGGTGTCGATATTCGCCGTGGCTTCGTCAAGCACGAGTATCGCCGGATCGAAGGCCAGGGCGCGTGCGAACGCGAGCAACTGGCGCTGGCCGGCAGAAAGCGTAGAACCGCGCTCAGTCACGGGTTCATCGTAACCGTGGGGCAACCGTGAGATGAAATGGTCCGCGTTTACGTAATGGGCTACCTCTCGGATCTTCTCATCCGATATGTCGGTGTTGTTCAGTCGGATATTGCCCTTTATGTCGCCGGTAAAGAGGAATACTTCCTGCAACACCGTGGCGATGTTCTTCCTGAGATCGCTTACTCGGTACCGCCGGATGTCGATCCCGTCAACCAGTATCGCGCCCTTCTGAATGTCGTAGAACCTGTTCATGAGGCTGATAACTGAGGTCTTGCCGGCTCCGGTGGCTCCCACAAAGGCGACCATCTCGCCCGGCTTTATGGTGAAGCTAACATCGCGAAGCACCCAGTCGTCGTTGCTATAGGCGAACCATACGTTCTTGAACTCGATATCGCCTCGTACCTGGCCGATGTCGATTGGATCGGCCGGATCGCGAACGGTGATAGGCGTGTCAAGCAGCTGGAACATGCGCTCGGATGAAGCCATGGCGGCCTGAAGGATATTGTACTTCTCAGTGAGGTCGTTGATGGGGCCAAAGAACATTCCAATGTAGTTGATAAATGCATATACCAGGCCGAATGGCATCTGTCCCGTGATCACGCGTCTGCCGCCGTACCATACGAGGAGCGATAGCGCCAGAGTGCCTATGAGCTCCACTATGGGCCGGAAAACGGCGTAGACCATCATCTCACCGATACCCGCCTTGTAGTAATCGCGGTTCACCTCGGCGAACTCGTCGGACTTCTTCTTCTCACGGTTGTAGATCTGCACAACGCGCATGCCTGAGATGCTCTCGGCCATAAATGCGTTGATCCTTGCAAGTGCGGCCCTGACTCGCCTGTAGGCGTCACGCGCCTTGACTCTAAATACGACAGTGACCAGCGCAATCAGGGGCAATGTGGCCATGGATACTAGAGCGAGCTGCGTGTTGAGGCGGAACATGACTGCAATGATGCCTATGAGCATGAACACGTCCTTGAACAGATTCACTAGGACGCTGGTGTACATCTCATTGAGCGTTTCAGTGTCGTTGGTCAGGCGCGTTACAAGACGGCCTACGGGGCTGCGGTCGAAGAAAGCCAGGTCCAAGTGGCTTATGTGAGTGAACACTTCCTGCCGTATGTTGTAGACTATGCGTTGGCCAACGTAGTGCAGCGTGACGGTTTGGCCATAGTTGAGCGCGAAGGCGCCCATCCCGACAACTAGCAGCAACAGGGCAAGCCTTCCGATGGCTTCGATATCGCGCCCGCGGAACTCCCGAACGGCATCGGCGCTATCCACTATCTCGGCAGCGTAGTCCAGCGAATCTACGTGGAGAACCGCCCCTTCTGCAGTTTCAACCAGCTCGGCCTGACCGTGCTCCGGAGGCAGGACCTTATCGATTATCACGTACTTGCCCGCCACGGCTAGCATCTGGTAGTGAGTTTCATGGCGCATCTCGACAGGGAGATGCTCGGACCTTACAAATACGGACCCAGCGTAGTGCATTCTGTGCTGTTCACGTACGTCGGCAGGTACCTGGTCCGGCTCAAAGCGGGCCATGGGGTTCTCGTAGCCGGTCACGTATTCATCGATGGCGATCTTGATAACATACGGCCTTACCAGGTCTGCTGCAGCAATCACCATCAAGACCACGAGCGCTGCGGCAAAGATGGCCCAGTATGGCCTGGCATATCTAAGCAGGCGGCGCATGAGCTTGGCATCGTACGCCTTTCCCACTATCTCCTCTTCGTTGCTGTATCCGTTCATTGCAGATCCACCTCTTCAGCCAGCCTGCCAGCCAGCTAGCTCTTGCTGGCCAATTCCTCCTCGAGGAGCTGCTTCTCATGTAGCTCGTAGTAGAGCCCGCCAGCAGCTACCAGCGTGTCGTGAGTACCTCGCTCCCGAATGACGCCATCGTCAAGAACGATGATCTCATCTGCGTCCTTCACTGTTGAAATGCGGTGCGAGATTATGATGCTGGTACGGCCGCGCATGTACTCGCGCAGTCCGCGAAGAATGCTCTCTTCAGTCTGCGTGTCTACAGCCGACAGGCAGTCATCGAGCACGAGCACCTTCGGCTCCTTGATCAGAGCACGCGCGATGCATATGCGCTGTTTCTGACCTCCCGACAGAGTCACACCGCGCTCGCCTACCATTGTGTCGAATCCGTCGGGGAATTCGGAAATGTCCTTACGCACCTGCGCTACCTCGGCGAAATGCTCGATTCGCTCCAGCGGATATTCATCAGACGCGAATGCGATGTTCTTGCCGATGGTCGTCGAGAACAGGAATGACTCCTGCGGAACCACTCCCAGCTGAGTGCGGAGGGATTCAAGGGTGACCTGCCTGATGTCGTGTCCGTCGATGAACACGCTTCCTGGCGGGGGATTGTACAGACGGGCCAGAAGACTGACTATCGTACTCTTTCCGCTGCCGGTCCTGCCCACAACGGCCAGCGTCTTGCCTGCCTCAATAGTAAATGATACGTCGCTCAGCGCAGGCGGCAGTTCTGGCGAGTACGAGAACGTTACGTTTCGGAATTCGATTGTGCCGGCGACCGAGGGGAGCTCAACTGCCCCTGGTTCATCGGCAACTTCGGGCGCCTCATTCAAGATCTTGTTGATTCTGTCTAGAGCGGCGTAGCCACGCTGAACCACGTTTATCACCCAGCCGACTGCGATCATCGGCCACACTAGCATTGCCAGATAGCTGGTGAGGGCCACGAAGTCTCCCAGCGATATCTCCTGCCTGATTATCATGGCCGATCCATACTTGAGTACGAATACGAAGGCCAGAGTCGACGCAAGGCCGCTCATGGGGAACATGAGACCCCATATGCGTATCAGTCGCATGTTCTCGTCCACGTTCTTCTGGGCGACATCCATGAACCTGCTTGTTTCCGCTTTCTCCTGCACGAACGCCTTCACCACTCGGATGCCTGCTATACTCTCCTGTGCTCGCTCGGTGAGATCGGAGAAGGCCTCGTGCACGGCTCGGAAACGCGGGCCGA
>DAOTAC010000143.1:0-6302 GCA_035382325.1 Bacillota bacterium
GGAAGAGCGTCCATGTCGGCTCGTAGCGCTACCGTGGGGCCAGGTTCATAGCCCCTCAGCACTGCCAGCACGCCGGTTCCGCCCACCCCGGTTCTGACCTCGAGCCCGAGGGCCTGAAGTCTATCGGCTATGAGCCGGGCGGTGGCGTGCTCTTCAAACCCCAGTTCAGGCCGGTGGTGAATGGTCCTCCTCGCCGTAACCATGTGCTCTTGCTCGGCAATGGCTCTGGCAAGAACTGAGCTGCTATCACATGCCTTCATGTGGCTTCATCCTCAATTCTTGATGCGTGCTGCATGTAGTTCAGTCCATATGCACAATCTTCCCGGGGTTTAGGATCAGGTTTGGATCCAGTGCCGCCTTAATAGACTTGATCACCTGTATCTGTGCCCGGTCCACGAAGCGCTCCAGCGGCACGAGGCGCTTGGCGCCTATCCCGTGCTCGCCCGACAGGTTCCCGCCATGTTGGTAGGTGGCAGTGTACATCTCATGAAGCGCCTTCTCTTTGACGGTCTCCCAAGTAGCATCATCCATCCCCTCCCTAAGGAGAGTGGCATGGATGTTTCCATCCCCTGCATGCCCAAAAGCCGGGATCTTGACGTCTAGCTCCTTCGATATCTGCGATATGCTCCACAGAAGTTCAGGTATCTCCGAGGTCGGAACGGTGATGTCCTCCATACAGTAGACGGGACTCACCACGCGAAGGGCTTCTGCAACGCACTTGCGTGCCTTCCATATCCGGTCCTGGGTGGCCAGGTTGTCGGCAACGTATACCTCGAGAGCTCCAGACTCTATGCACAGATTGCCAATTGCCTCATACTCGGCCTCAACCTGCTCCTCGCTGCTACCTTCCAGTTCGATTATGAGATAGGCGGCAGCATCACTGTGCGGCAAAGACGAGTTGAGGTACATTTCGGCAGCTCTAATAGACAGGCTATCCATGAACTCCACTGCCGTTGGGACAATGCCGCTCTCAGTCATCACACGCGGCACCACCTCAATCGCCTTCTGCATATCATCAAAGGGAGCCAAAAGGTCCACCCGGAACTTGGGCAGCGGCAGCAGTTTGAGCCATGCTTTTGTGATCACGCCGAGCGTTCCTTCGGACCCCACGAACAGATGCACCAGGTCATAGCCGGTAACGTCCTTGACACACTTGCCGCCGGTCGTTACGATCTCGCCGGTGGGCATCACCACTTCCAGCCCATAGACATGCTTTGAAGTGGTGCCGTATTTCACCGCCTTGTTGCCGCCGGCGTTCTCCGCAAGGTTTCCGCCTATCTGAGAACTCTCTGAGCTGCATGGGTCTCCGGCATACAGCAACCCCTGCTCCCGCGCGATTTTCTGAACCTCTCCTGTAGTCACACCGGGCTCGACGACCATGAACAGGTTGCGCGTATCTACCTCGATCACCCGGTTCATGTTCTCCAAAGACAGAACTATGCCGCCGTACATCGGCACACAGCCCGCCGATAGCCCCGTGCCCGCTCCTCGCGGGGTGACCGGTATGTTCTCTCTGTTGGCCAATTGCAGTATGTCAGAGACCTCTGCCGTCGTATTCGGTTTGACCACGACATCGGGCATACGCACGTATGCCGCTTCCGACACCTCATCGTGGGCATACGGAGCGAGCTTTTCGGGGTCGGTGACCACACGGGCGGGATCCAAGATCCGTTTCAGCTCGTCAACTATCCTGCTTGTCACAGCTGTATATCTTCCCATCGTCACTCACCTCGCTCCGCAAAGACGCGCATTCTTTGCCGCCCGGATCTTATCGATCAGCTCAGGGACTACCTCGAAGAGGTCGCCCACTATGCCATAGTCCGCAACCCTGAAGATCTGAGCGTCTTTGTCTTTGTTGATTGCTACGATGGTCTCTGATGTTTGCATGCCCGCAAGATGTTGTATGGTGCCAGACAGTCCTATCGCAACATACAGACGCGGCGAAACTGTCTTGCCGCTCAGCCCTATCTGGTGCGGGTACCCGATCCATCCCAGGTCAACCACATCCCGCGTCGCGCCGACTGCTGCGCCAAGCAACCCGGCCAGCTCCTCTACCATCCTGAAGTTGTCACGGCTCTTCAGGCCCTTGCCACCCGCTACAACGATCTCCGCATCCTGCACGCTTACATCCTGCGACGTATCGCGCACGAACCCGAGCAAGCACTCGCCCGCGCACTGCGCGTCATCGCATGCAGCCGCCCTGACAACGATCTCGCCTTGCCGCCCAAGATCCCGTGGAAGAGGTCGGGCCGACTTAGGCCTCACTGTCGCCATCTGAGGCCTAGCCGACGGCGTCTTGATTGTTGCCATCACATTTCCGCCTATGGCCGGCCTGGTCTGCAGAAGCAGTCTCTCTTTATCGTCTATGTCAAGCCCAGTGCAATCCGCGGTCAGCCCTGTATCGAGCTTCGCGGCGACATGCGGCATCAGAGTCCTGCCGGCAGTCGTGGCGGCAGCCAAAACGATCTCCGGCCGAATCTGCTCGATCAAAGCCGCCAGTTCCGCTGAATAGCGCCTAGGAATGAACCACTCCAGGCAAGGATCGTCTATCAAATAGACAATGTCCGCGCCCCGTTCCACGATCTCACGTCCGAACGCCTCGAGCTCGTGGCCGATCACCACGCACGCAAGGCCCACTCCCAGCTTGTCAGCGAGCGTCCGGCCCCTGGCCAGAAGCTCGTATGTGACGGAGTGCACTGATCCGCCTCTTTGCTCACCTACGACTAACACGCCTGAGTATTCCACCGATTCACCCTCTCTCGGGAAACGCACGTACTAGATGACTTCCTTCTCTATCAACAGATCGACGAGCGAGTCCACAGCGGCGCCGCCCGAGTCCTGCTGCCTAAGGACGGTGTCGCGCGCGAACTTAGGCCTGAACACCTGCACCACGCGAGTTGGCGATCCTGAAAGCCCAACCGTATCGCGAGTCAGCCCCAGATCGTCAGGGGTCAAGAGCGGCACCGGCGCCGCCTTCGCAGCCAGCTTTCCGGCGAGAGTAGGAAAGCCCGGTTGGTTGATATCCTTCACTACCGTTACAAGTGCAGGCAGAGGCAATCGAACGCGCTCGAAGCCCTCTTCAACCACTCGCTCAACCACCACATGGTCTTCCTTGACCTCAATTCCTCTGACGTAGGTAGCGACTGCAATGTCTAGCATAGCGGAGATCATGGGGCCAACCTGCCCAGTCTCACCGTCAGTCGCCCGTTCTCCGCAGAGAACAAGATCGCTCGGGCCCAATTCCCTGCCTGCCACGTGCTCTATTGCCAGTGCCAGCGCCCGCGCTGTGGCCAGGGTGTCGGAGCCGGCGAATCCCCGGTGACATAGCAGATGCGCCTCATCCGCCCCCATGGCTATCGCCTCTTTGAGGGCCCGGGACGCCGGAGGCGGCCCCATGCTCACAACCGTAACCTTTGAGCCATCGATCGACCTCTTCAGCTCAAGTGCAGCCTCAAGCGCATTCTCGTCCAACGGGTTAATGACGTTCTCATGATCGGTCCTCACCATAGTCCCGGTCTTTTCGTCCATCTTGACATTGGAGGTGCCGGGTACCTGCTTGAGCAGTACGAATAGATTCATGTTGACCACGCGCCTCTTCAGTGTTCTCCGTCGTCAGTGTTCACAGCCGTGGACTGCAGTCTGCAGAGCATGCACCGCGGCCGCAAGATCCGGACGCTGCCAGACGTTCCTTCCGAAGACTATACCGCGCGCGCCCAGATTCGCTGAGCGGCGGGCGCCTTCCACTACACTGTCAAACTCGGGTCGAGTCTGCCCTCCAAGGACTGTTACCGGCACAGGCGACCAACGCACGACTTCCGCGAACTCATCATCAGTGCCCACAAGCGGCGCCTTGAGGATGTCGGCACCAAGTTCAATGGCAATACGCATCATATGACGCAGTACTTCAACGCTGGCCATTTCCTCCTGGGTAGAGGTGATGCCCCACAGAACCGTCTCGAGCATAACCGGCATGCCGAGCCTGTGCGCCTCCTGTATTGAAGCTGCAACTAATTCGAGGTTGTACGCGTACAGATCCAGTTCTCGCTGGCCGAATACCAGCACCATCTTGATGGCGTCCGCCCCGAGGCGCACAGCGTCTTCTACCTCTAGGATTCGCCGATAATCCTCTGTCTGGGCCTTCCGTCCAGGCACAGTGCTGCCCATGTAGTAGTCGGCGGCCAGCACGACCCCTGGAGCGTTTCGGCGCTCCCAAAGCCCTGATACGCGTTCGAACAGCCCCGGGTTGAGTAGGAGTGCATCTACTCCCGATTCGATCAGTGCCTGAACCTTCTGCCGCGGATCCTCAAGGCCACGCGGCACGCCCTCAATTCCATGATCGACTGCAACGATAACTGACTTGCCTGTAGCGGCATTGAACAACCTGCTCATGCGGATTTGAACTCCGGTGTTCATCCGCCTACGCCCCCTCTCCCCATGTGAATCTACAGCATCTACCTGTCGGTTAGCAGAATGACCTTCAAGGTGCCGCCGGCCTGAATGGTTTCGTAAGCATCATGTATCTTCGTGAGCGGAAAACGATGCGAGATGAGGCGGTTAACCGGCACCTTGCCGTCTGCTATCCACTCGGTGGATATGCGGTACAGGTCCTTCTCTTCCTTGCCGCCTACCCCAATCCACTCGCTTCCGACTATGGATATCTCATTGTAGTGGATCCAGTTGGGGTCTATGGTGATGGTCTGCCCTGCCCCGCCTCCGCCGAAGAGCACCACACGACCGCGTTCGCCGACAAGCTTCATGCACGATTCCATGACCTTGCTGATCCCGACGGTGGCCATGCAGACATTGGCCCTGCGACCGCCGGTCCACTCGAGGACAGCTTCTTCCACTGACTCCGCATTCGGATCAATTACTGTTTCAGCGCCGAACTCCAGGGCCAAGGCGCGTCTTTCGGGGATTGGTTCGACAGCCATTACGTTTGCACCGGAGCGAGCAGCTGCTGCCACAATTCCGAGCCCCATCGGGCCGGCACCCACGACCACAACTCGATCGCCTGCTATGACGTTCGCGCGCTCCCTGACGGCGTGTATGCAATCGGAGAGGGGTTCCACGAACGTACCCTCTTCGTAGCTAACACTATCGGGCAGGCGGCAGGAATACTGCAAGTTTGACGCAGTAACCTTTGCATACTCAGCGTATCCGCCCTCTCCCTCGGCAACTATGCGCCAACCTACCTGAAAGCGCTTCACCTTCGGCCCCACGGCCACCACGTCGCCTGTCCATTCATGCCCGGGGTTCACGGGGAAGGGGATCGGCTTGTAGTTGGGCACAGTGAACTTGCGTATCTCTGTAGGGCATATCCCGCAGGCGCGCACCCGGACCAGAATCTCATCAGGTTCTATGGTCGGGACGGGAGACTCGACTATGCGAAGGTCCCCGAGTCCGAACAACTTGACTTCCTTCATCGTTGACGGCAAACTCACGTCCAGAACACCCTCCTAACAGCATCTGTTGTTGCATCACGTAGCAAGCAGGCTTACATATCTCATGAAGCGTTGATAGTGATGATCGTACTCGTCAGCGCATGACTCACACACGCTCACAGTGCTCCGAAAACCGACCCATGTCTCACGCAGATCGCAAGCGTCAACAATGCCCACGCCACGTCCTGCCAAAAACGCTGAGCCTATGGGCGCTCTCACCGAGCCTGAAGTTATCCTCTGCTCGTGCCGGCACACATCTGTGACGATCTGTGTCCATAGCTCGCTTTGGCTTCCGCCTCCCGCGGCCCTTATCTCGTATTCCCCCAAAAGCCCTGCGCTTGATAGCTCCGCCAAGCATGAGCGGAGTGCGAATGCCACCCCTTCAAGGGCCGCGCGATACACGTGCCCCAGCGAGTGGCCTTGATTGAGCCCGAGCAAGGCCCCTGACATGTTCGGACGAACCTCAGGGCTTCGCTGTCCGGTCAGATATGGGATGAACACCAGCCCATTGCTGCCCGCAGGCACCCCAACGGCCTCGCCCTCCAATGTAGCGTGGTCGGGCATGGATCCATCCCACGCCAGCGTTCCGCGAATCCATTCGATTAAGGCGGATCCTGTTCCGAGCACACTGCTCACCAGGTAGCTACCTGGCGCAAGGCCCGGAGTGAGAATGAAACCAGGGTGAAGCCACGCCCGGGACACAGGAGACATAGTTGCCAAAGTGGAGCCGTAGAGCAGGGCGAGCGATCCCTCGTCGATAACGCCTGTGCCCACCATTTCGTCTGCGGCGTCGCCTGTGCCCGCAATGACCGGCGTGCCTTCCGGCAGGGCCGTCTCGGAGGCCGCCTCGCGACTCACAAC
>DAOTAC010000144.1:0-6270 GCA_035382325.1 Bacillota bacterium
CGCACCATAGCATCTCCTCTGAGCAGACCGCTTCGCCAGGTTCATACGGCTTGCGTGTGCGTTTGTTGATGGCTCTTTGGCCCGCCTCCACGACCTCTCCCGCAAACTCGTGGCCAAGCGTCGCCGGGAATGCAGTGAGGCCCGGGTAGAAGATGTAGCCGTCCTCATCGGCCTGTGCCATGTGGACATCGCTGCCGCAGATGCCCACGGCCCTTACCCGAATGAGCGCCTCAGTGGGGCCGGGCCTGGGAATGGGTTTCTCTTCAACCTGAATTCTTGGGTTACGCCACACTCTACTGCCGAGGTAGGTCAGCTTGCCGTCGATGTCTTTCGACCCCAGCTTGAAATCGGGCCTAGGCTGCCAGTCCGCATGGAGCACTACCGCTTTCACTGAGAGTCCCCCCTATGCATTTATGAATGGAAATCGCGAGGTCCTAGGTAGTCGCCACAGGTACGCCGTATTACCAGTTTCGGAGGAAGCACCACTTTTTGCGGAGGGCGGTCGGCCGATAGGTCTCCAATCCGCTCTAGGAGCATCCGCGCCGCGATCGCCCCGATATCGTACTTGGGCTGAGCCACGGTTGTGAGCTGAACCAAGTGCAGGCGGGCGAAGGAGATGTCGTCGAAGCCCACGACCGCGATATCGTCGGGCGCCCTGAGACCGCGCTCGTATATGGCCTCGAGAGCCCCCAGAGCCATATAGTCGCTCCCTGCAAACACAGCCGTCATGCCTGTCTTCCCGTCGAGCAGTTGGCTCATCGCTCTGTACCCGCGGTCTTGCCTGAAGTCGCCGTCCGCGACAAGATCAGGGTCAATGGAGATTCCAGCCCGCCGAAGCGCCTGACAATAGCCTTCGTACCGGTCGGCGCTGGCGGAGACGCGCGCCGGGCCCGAAATGTGGGCTATTCGCCTATGGCCCAGACCAATGAGGTGGTTCGTGGCCTGAAAGCCGCCGAGAACGCTATCTACGACAACACTGTCGGCCTCCACGTCCAAAAGGGTGCGGCCGGCGAACACAAACGGCACCCGCCTGGCCCGGAGCATCGACACATCACTCTCGCCCATCTTGGCCGAGAGGAATATAACCCCGTCCACTCTCTTCTCCAACAGCAAGTCTATGTAGGCTTGTTCCTTTGTAGGCCTACCGTCAGTGTTACACAGTATTACATTGCTCTCGTAATCAGCAGCCAGATCCTCCACGCCTCTTGCCACTTCAGCGTGGAACGGATTCGTGATGTCCGACATAATCAGGCCGATAGTCCCCGTTCTGCTCGTACACAGCCCGCGTGCCAGCGCGTTGGGCCTGTAGTTGAGCTCCCTCATGGCATCGCCCACAGCGCCCTTTGCGTGATCGCTTACGTTGGGATCGTTGTTTAGCACGCGCGAGACAGTGGACTTCGATACACCGGCCAGCCTCGCCACATCGCGGATTGTCGGTTCCACCGGAATCCTCCTTGATCGACCACGCGGTGAAGTAGCATAAGTGTGTTCCCAGGCGCGTGGGACCGGTCCCAGAACTGTAGTTCAACTCCTCCACGTTAACTCCTTCTTATCCCATTTTTATATGAATTTGACTATTTGCCGTGTAATGTACAGTACCGTAGCAAAGTAGGCCGTTTTCCATAACTCAGTCCAGAAGCGCCTTCTAGATCCGTGTATTCCATCTGCTTTTTTAGCAAGGATTCCCATGCATAGCGCCTAATCGTACCGCCAGTGCATTTGCCATACACCATGGCGCCGAAGGAGTCATGACACGTCATGGAAACCGCAGATCAACCAGGTGTCATGCGAGTTTGCACCGGTGTAACTCCAGCCGACGTCCTCATGGGCGCCGGTTTGCCAGCACTTAAGGCACACCATATCGTCTCAACGCTTGCGATCCAGTCGGTGGCCTATCTGGAGGAAGCTGTAAGGCGCGGCTCGGTGAAAGCCCTCCTAGGCGGAACGACCAACATGGACGATCACGTGCTAAGGTTCATCCGTCTCGGGAAGCGAATAGCACCATCTACGCAGATCACTGATCAGACCAGGGCTGGAGTGCCACTGGCGTACGCCGCCTGGGTGGGACGTATGGTTGTCTCAGCCCTGCGGGCCATGCCCGGCGTGTTGTCTGCCGTCACGGCCGGACAAGTTCGAAGACAGTGCGAAGTAGTCGACAGCCTGGACCTGGTTGTATCAACTGAGAATCCGGCGGATCTCGCCCGGGCGCCCGTCGGCCTGCCAGTAGTCGTAAGCGCAGCTGCTACCCCGGACGTCCTGCATGCCGACGTGCTAGGTATGGATATCAGGATTCACGTGACTACGCCTCGGAGTTTGGCGAGTCGTCTTCTCGACGCCACAGGCTCCGCCTGCCATGTCCATCGTCTGGCCGAGCTTGCAGCCGAGAGAGGGTTGTTCCTCGACCGCGGAGTGCTAGTCCACTCCATTACGGGTCGGCAGGTTCTACTGGAAGACGAGGCTGAGATCTACGCTCAGCTTGGTCTGCCGTTCATCCCTCCTGAATACAGGGTAGGAAGCGACGAGGTCGAGGAAGCACTCGCCGGCACACTTCCTTGCCCGGTGGGGCACGAGGACATACAGGGAGATCTGCACCTGCACACTGACTGGAGTGACGGGCTTGATACTGTCGAGGACATGGTTGCAGAGGCCATGCGCAGGGGCTACAGCTATGTCGCTGTTTCGGATCATACAGCGTACCACAGCACAGCCCATGGGCTTTCTGCCAAGCGACTGCTAGCCCAATGGGACGCCATCGAGGCACTGCAAAGACGCTGTCCTTCCATTGCCATACTGAAGAGCGCAGAGGTTGACATCCTGCCCGATGGGACACTCGACATGAGCGACGACGTACTGCACAAGGCCGATATCGTTCTGGCCTCGGTACACAAGCACTTGGACATGGAGCCGCGCGCGCTAACCCGTCGCCTGATTCGGGCGATGGAGAACCCACACGTCGATGTGTTAGCGCATCCTACCGGCAGGAGCATCGGGCTATCCGATTATCGGGTGGATGTAGATGAGCTGACGTGTGCAGCCGCGAGGCTGAAAGTCGGCCTTGAGATCAACTGCGCGCCGGACCGCCTCGACATCGACGAGAGGCTAGCGAGGCGCTGTAATGACCTGGGCATCGCGCTTGCCATAGGCAGCGATGCCCACAGCGTGGGCGAAATGGACCAGTTTGGCCTGGGAGTAGGAGTCGCTAGACGGGCCAGATGCACAAGCCATAGCATACTCAATACCAGATCGCCCCAAGAGCTTCGGGCCTGGCTGGATTGGCATCGAAACGATTGAGACTGGAGGTGGTCGTTGGTACGGATCATGATCTTCGAACCCAGTACAGAGTCGGCACTGCATTCAGCATTGATAACACACAAGGGGGTCGAATCCCATGACACGGCAGATGGTGCGAGCGTTCGCCCTTCTAGCACTCTTGCTCATACTGTCGGCTGCCACTGTTGCTGCCCCGGCAAGGGTCCTGCACTTGTTGACAGCGCTGGATCCAAATGAGGCGAAGATCTACATAGCAGCCTTCGAAAAATCCACAGGGGTCAAAATCGAATGGGTGAGGATGTCCGCTGGAGAGTGCCTCGCAAGGCTCAGGGCGGAATCCAGAAATCCGCAGTTCAGTGTGTGGTTCGGCGGGCCCAGCGCCGAGTACGTTCCGGCGGGTCAGGCCGGTGTTCTTGAATCCTTCAAGCCCGAGGGCAGTGACTTCCTCAGCCCTCAGCAAAGGGATTCCAACTGGAACTGGGTCGGCTTCTACTTCGGCGCGCTCGGTTTCGCGTGCAACACAGATTGGTTCGCAAAGAACAACATCGCCTTCCCCTCGTCTTGGCAAGACCTGTTGAAACCTCAGCTCAAGGGGCAGATTTCGTTTGCCTATCCATACACGTCCGGCACCGCCTACACCCTGCTGGCCACGATGGTGCAGTTGCTGGGTGAGGAGAAAGGCATGGACTACATGAAGAGACTGGACGCAAACGTACACCACTACAACACATCCGGGTCCGCGTGCGTGACCCAGGCAGGGTTGGGCGAGATTGCAGTGGGCATCGCCTTCTCCCATGACGTCATGGCCAAAGGAACAGCTAAAGGATACCCGGTGAAGCTGACCCTTCCGTCTGAGGGGACTGGGTACGAGATTGGAGCCATGGCTGTTGTGAAGGGCGGGCCTGAGCCTGACCTTGCAAAGCAATTCATCACCTGGGCGCTGTCAACCGAATGCCAGGACCTCATGCAGGAATGGTTCCGAATTCCGCTCAACCCCAGGGCCAAGGTGGCGCCGGGCGCCGTCGGTCCGGACCAAGTCAAGCTAATACCGTACGACGACGTGTGGGCGGGCCAGAACCAGGCGCGGTTGATCGACAAGTGGCGCGAGATGACCAACAAATAAGCCAACATGATGGCGGCGTCGGGGCGGACTGCTTGGGCTTCCGGCCCCGGCGCTCGCCAGCAAGCGGGGTGGAACAGGTGACAACTGAGCAAACCGGGGCCGAACGTCTTCGCAGTCGGCGGGCGCTAATGATCGTTCGCGAGCCGGCCGTCGCGATCACAATCATGGTCATCGCCTCGGCGCTTGCAGTGTTTGTCGTGTACCCTCTCTACATGGTATTACGCACCAGCCTTACGACAGATGGAGGGCTGAGCCTCGCGATCTTCCGCAGCCTGCTTTCGAGAAGCTACAACCGAAGGCCTCTTGCGAACAGCCTCAAGCTGGGGTTAGTTGTGTCGGCAATGGGCACCGCAGCAGGTTTCATATTCGCCTACTCAACTACACGGGTGGATGTGCCTCTCCGGGGGTTCTTCAGGTTAGTGGCCACGTTTCCCATGATTTCGCCGCCGCTCATCATGTCGCTGGCAACCATACTGCTCTTCGGGAACAACGGGCTCATCACCAGGCAGATCCTTCGAGGCGCAGTGGACTTTGGGATCTATGGGTTTCGCGGACTCGCCCTGGTAGAAACATTAGCTTACTTCCCCACTGCCTACCTGGTACTGTCCGGAGTCTTGCAGGCAATGGACCCATCGATCGAAGATGCAGCTTTGGACCTTGGCGCATCATGGTGGCAGATGTTTCGCACGGTTACACTGCCCCTTGCAATCCCCGGTCTTGCCAGCGCGCTCCTGCTCATATTCATAGAATCGCTGGCGGACTTCGGCAACCCCATAATCCTGGCGGGAAACTACACTGTGTTGGCCACCCAGGCCTATCTCAGAATAACGGGCCTATATGACCTGTCGGGCGGCGCGGCTCTCGCCGTGATACTCCTGATCCCCTCGCTCATCGCCTTCTTCCTGCAGAAATACTGGGTGGGGCGAAGGTCATATATTACGGTCACGGGAAAACCCTCCGCGGCAAGAACCAGACGGGACGAGCCATGGCTAAGATGGTGCGCGTTCACACTCTGCCTCATCCTGACCGGAATGATACTGCTTCTCTACGGGACCGTATTCATAGGCTCGTTCGTCACGTTGTGGGGCGCAAATTACGAGCTCACACTCGCCAACTACAATCACGTGTTCAGAGTAGGATGGAACCACATAAGGGATACGATCTTTCTATCCACAGTATCCACCCCGATCACAGGCATACTGGGCATGGTCATTGCATTTCTCGTCGTCCGGAAGCAGTTCCCCGGGCGGCGAGCGCTGGAAGTCGCTTCTATGCTCACGTTCGCCATACCCGGCACCGTTGTCGGAATCGGCTATATCCTCGCGTTCAACCAACCTCCGCTGGTGCTCACCGGGACCGCCGCCATAATCATCATCCTTTTCATCTTCCGGAACATGCCCACCGGCATTCAGTCGGGCATAGCGGCTTTGCAGCAGATAGATCCATCCATCGAAGAGGCCTCGTACGACCTTGGCGCCGACTCTGCCACGACCTTCAGGAAGATAACCCTTCCGCTCATTGCGCCGGCGTTCTTTTCCGGGCTGGTTTATAGTTTCGTGAAGTGTGTGACGGCAATCAGCGCAATTGTATTTGTGGTATCGGCGCGGTGGAAGCTGATCACCGTGGCAGTGATGGGCTCTGTGGAGAATAGTGACCTAGCTCAGGCTGCGGCATTTTGCGTGGTGATCATCGCGATCATCCTGGCGGCCATCGGCATCATAAATCTCCTTGTATATCCCCCGTGGAGGGCGAGGTCGACGGCAAGAGCAGCAACGGTGGGCACGTCGGGAGCACCCGGCGCAATTCCTCCCGGTGTTGCAGGAGGGCAGTAACCATGAATCACTACAGCGTAGAGCTGCAAAGCGTCTCCAAAGTTT
>DAOTAC010000145.1:0-6269 GCA_035382325.1 Bacillota bacterium
GTGATAGTCGGTATGCCCAACATGATGAGTTGCACCAGAAGGCGCTCGGCCTCGCTATTAGAGCTTCGCCGCTCCATGCTCCCTTCAAGCCGGGGAGGGTTCCAGAACATGAACTTCCGTGCGCCACGTGGAGCGCCGTCGTCATCGACGACCTGGACAGGTTTTCCGCATATGCCTGCAGCCAGCTCGCCCGGGTTGGCGATTGTCGCAGAGCAGCAGATGAATGTGGGATCCGACCCGTAGTGAGCGCACACCCGCCTAAGGCGGTGGATCACGTTGGCAACGTTGGAGCCGAAGACTCCTCTGTAGGCGTGTATTTCATCGATCACCACGTACCGCAGTCCGGCGAAGAACCGTCGCCAGCTCGGATGGGATGGAAGTATCCCCTGGTGGAGCATGTCGGGGTTGGTGAGAATGATATTGGCCTGCTCACGCAGTTTCCGACGGGTCGAGTCGGGCGTGTCGCCATCGTAAGTACCCGACCTTACCGGCAGGCTCGGCTCCAGTTCCTGAATTCGCGTCAGCCCTCGTTGCTGATCCTGGGCTAGAGCCTTGGTGGGAAAGACGTACAGTGCTGCGGCTTTCGCATCCCGCAAGAGCTCTTCAATTACGGGGATGTTGTAGCAGAGAGTCTTGCCGCTGGCTGTCGATGTAACGACGACGATGTCGCGCCCTTCTCTAGCTAGTTGCACTGCCTCTGCCTGGTGAGTGTAGAGAGACGATATCCCCATGCGCCCCAGAGCGCCCCAGAGCGTCGGAGCTATCGGCGGATCCACCCGGCCGTAACTGGCCTCCCGGGCGGGGATGGCCTCGATGTGCACAGCCTGGCCGCGATATTCGTAGCTGGACATAAGTGAGTTGAGAAATCTGGAAACGTCCAACCGCCCGTTCCTCGCTTTCCTAGCCTTCCCAGCAACCGCCGAGCGCGCGATCCCGATCCCGGTCCCGATCTCGATCCCGGTTCGCGGCATGGCGCGGCGGCATGTTCCGCACTATTGTTCGCCTGTATAGTGCCGAATTCCTCCACGAACGAAACCGTCCCCCCTGCGCCGCCGCGGCAAGCCGTAACGGGCTGCGGCGCGAAGAGGGGACGGCAAGATCTACCCGCGCTATCCTACATCCTACCTACGTGCAGGGATGTAAAGCTTCTGACCCTGCGCAAGTGTATCCGTCTGGCCTATCCCGTTGGCCAACGCTATCTTATCCGGAGGAACGCCATACCTGCGCGCAATCCGCGCGAGCGTGTCGCCAGAGGTCACAATGTAAAAGGTCATCGCGAACGGGTCGAGCGATATGGGCGTGATCAGCTCGGCTGCCGTCACCACTGATACCCGGGTTTGGCGGTATGCGGCAACGCCGATGCGAATGGAACCCTGCACATCAAGTTTGGCCGGACTGGCCCTTTCCACGAACACCGATTCATTTACAGACGTGATTTCGATCCTGTCTCCCTCGGTCACGTCCGGGATTTCGACGGAGTCCGAGAATTCCACCGGCATCTCCAGCGCAAAGGCAACCGGGAACGTGCCCGCATCGTCTTCCTCGACATCGCCAAGGAACACTCTGGTCCTGAGCAGTCCTTTCACCGTCGCCTCCCCATCTGACGCTTCCGCCTCCGAAAGGCCCACCTGCCGCAGGCTTCCCCGGATCTCCTCCATGCCCGTGAGCGAACGACGCTGCGCCAGCGCCGACACAGGCACTGTATCTTGCACATCGATGTCGACAGCGCCTTCGCCCACCATCTCCTCAACGATGATGAACTTGGTCTCCGTATCCACTATCTCCTGTGTCTCCGAAGCTATCTCGACGACCGCCGGCACGCGCTCCTTGGTCGCGAGTTCAACGCTGACATCCACTGCTGCGTCCACCCGGAAAGCGCCATCCGACACGGGTATCACGGAGACCTCTGCCAGCTCAGCCCGGGCCTTTGCGCCCATAGACTTACGGGCCTCCGGAATATCAAAGGACTTGTGAAAAGGCACGCGCTCGAACCTAACGATGTTCACCGCCGCCACCGCTCTCGCCGGAGCGTAGGCGATCTCTAGCACCAGCTCACCGTCGACCGACACCTTGCCGTCGGATGTCTGAACACCTACGACGTGGGCCATTCCCGCGGCCCCGGCGGACCTGGCATCCACAGTGCACGGCGGGTTACCCTCAGGGATACCGAGCGTTTCCCCAATCTGCGCGCGCTCCGACCTCGACGCCACAAGTCTGCTCAAGGTCACGCTCTCGGTGTGGACTGTGATGCGCGACCCGCCGGTGGCCTGAGCAGCAACAGCGGCATCCACAACGGTCTCCCTGACGCATTGGGCTGAAACCGCCAGAGCCGCGGTGAGCTGCAACGTGCGGGCGCCGGTGCTCTCGGCCTCGAAATGCGCAATCGTTACCTCAGCAGTGGCAACATCGTCAGGCCTGACTCCCGGGGCTGGAATGACAACCTCGAACCTGGGATCCTCGACGGAGACCCTCGCCGTCCAATCGGGTTCGCCGCGGGCTATGTACAGCACCTGCGATCTGACGTACCCGGATACTTTAACCTGTCCTTCCCCGGGCTCCACAGACTTCACGACCGGCATTCCCTGAGCCCAGAGGACGGCCTCCGCCTGAGCATCCGACATGTCCGGAGAATCTGCAGGCAGCGCGCAGGACCGCTGGGTGTTGACCTCAGCCATGCCCTGCCCGGACACCCTGGAAAATGAGAGCCTCCTATGCTCGAGCTGAATTCCCACTTGTTCCTCCCCCCTGGCGTTGGCGGGTCTAGCCGCCCTCTGCCAGAATATATGCCGGGAGTCACATGATGATGAACCTTCGGCCGATTTCCGCGAGGACTTGCTCTTCTGCCTCCTCCGCGCCCCGAAAAGCCACCCCCAGTATGTTAAGGCGATTCACCACGTGAAGCTTTCGGCCAAGGCTGCTCGCGCTCTCGCGCCATAACCGTCGGACCGAGCCGCGGGCGCGGTAGGCCAGGTAAGGAAGGCCCGTCGAGTCGTCTATGCCCTCTCGCACTACGTGTCTAGCTCTCAGCTTGACCAGATCATTCCCAGACATGGGCTCAGGCCCCGATTCGCCCATGTGATACGGCCTCAACTCGATCACCGCCATCAGTTTCCACCGCGGAATGTGCTTGCATGCCCAGGCGATCGCGCTCCGGAAGGTTTCCGGTTCGCGTGCATCCCGGACATCAAGGAGTACAATATCGGCCACCGCCCCTACGTCTTCAAGATCGTATCCATTGGGGCGCAATACAACATGGCGACTTGAGCGACTGTGACGCTCACCTACGGGCCGAGTATGAACGGGTACACTTACCGCCAGGTCAAGCCCAGCCTTTCGGCACGCACGCGCTACGAACCTGACAAACCGTATGTAGGACCATGCAGTGTCATCAGCAAGATCCGAGTCGGCAGCCTCAAGTACAATGCCTCGCAGGCCTGCTCGGCTCGCCTGCCGTATCATGTCGGCAGCCTCCTCTCGCTGGCTCGCCGGCACCGACAGGATCCCAAAACAGCCACTAGCGTCATTTGCGCCGGGCGCTGCCGACGATGCAGACGACGCCGACAACGCCGACAGCGCGGTCTGGACTTGTCGGGCTGCGAAGCTCCACTCCGGCCCGCGCAGTTCGCCGCCATCAAGCACTGCAGCAGCACGTCTATGCACAATCAGCTGCTCCCCGGCAAACACCTCTTCGTATCTCTTTCGCCTGTTGCCCTCGACAATCGCCTCTGCCGTCGTGCCAGACTCCCTGGCGAGTGCCTGCAGCGACTGGCCGGCGCGCGCACAGATGGTAGTCCTGAACGCAGGCAAACGCAAGCCCAGTAGTCTTTTGATCTCAGCACCCGGCGCTCCGGTCGCTCCGAGCCTGTAGGCTGCCTGGCATTTCCGTACCGCATCCCGGGTAAGCGGACCGTACATTCCGTCGCACGGGCCAGGGTCAAACCCCAGCCCGACGAGGCCTGTCTGCATGTCGAGAAGGCTCATACCACATATATGTGGTTGCCGAATATCCATGGCATGTATCTCCTGCACGCCTTCCGCTTGACCTCGACGCGATAGGCACCGCGCCGGTCGAGCCCAATCGCCAGGCTGCTGCTCCATTCCTCCGCCAGAAGCTCACCATCACGGATCACACTGATCAGCCCGGGTTTCGGCGATGATACAGTGAGGGTCGCCCCGCGCGCCAGACTTGCCGTGCCGCCCATCTCCACCAAGTCGCCGCCTGACTCCACTTGGCAGCGAAAGGACGACGCATTGGCCACTTTGTCGGCTCCCACAAAGCACCTGCCTTCGCGAATAGCAGCGTACACCAGTGCTGAATCATGTCCGAAAGCGCCGTTGAACGGCTCGGGAGTGAGGATGTACGTGGACACGGTGACGAAGTCGTCTTCGTAGTCGCCTATTATCCCATGGGCATCCACACCGCCGATAGCCACTACTCTCCTACCCCTCTGGGACACGTAGTAATCCCAGGTCTCAAGGACGCCTTCCTCAGGGCCGTACGGTGAAAGCCAGGGGAAAAGAACATACAGCACCAGCTGGATAATGTTCCTGGATTTGCCGGTGATATCGTAAATGTGGTTCCAAATCTCTATTCCGGCAAATGTCCCAGCTTCCCAATTGGTCCACGGGTACTCAACATATGTTCCCTTGACGAACGCGCCTCCTGTGGGATGGGCTATGATGCCTATCCCGCCCTGCCTGCGCACGGCTTCGACATTCTTGGCCGGGTCGGGCGACGGCGCAATGGCGGTAGCAATGCCAAAGGCCAGGTAGTGGTCGGCATTGGTGTCGGGGGTTATCTCCTCTCCCACGAGCAGAAGAGTGCCTCGGTGCCAGCCCTCATGCCCTTCTTCCCTGGCCTTCATGGTATTGTGGTCGGTCAGTATGACGAAGTCGGCACGTGTCCTGTTGGCAGCATCAGTGATCCTCTCGACGCAGCCCTTGCCGTCGGAGTAGGTGCTGTGGACGTGAATCACGCCACGGTATTCGTGCATGTAGCCTATCCGCCCCTTCACCGCGAGACTGATGTGCGCTGCAGATTATCTATATTCCTCCACAGCGCCCCGCGTGAAAGAGCAGGGGTGGCCTACGATATGCCTGAAAATGAAGAAACCCCCCGACTGCTCAGGGGGGTTCTCACGATTTGTAACGGGTGTATGCCGGGTATCCCGAAATCAGGAGCCCATAGCACCTATTCTGGTATCCAGACCGCTATCATGCACGCTCACCTCGACGGTTGAGGTAAGGACATCTGCGTAGCTGTAAGAAACCCTCTTCACGCTCCGCGGGTTCTCATCTATGCGTACGACGAATACCTTGGGATAGGTCTGTTCCAGAACACCCTGGGCCTCTAAGACCTTCTTGCGGCCCTGATTGGCCTTGAGCCTTACGGTCCTGCCTACGAACAGGTCAAGATCCTCTTTGATCTTGGTGAGGACGTTCTCCACCGCCAACGACTTCACCTTCCTTCCCAACCTCGTCTTTTGTAATGGTATCACGAAGTGGGATGGAAGTCAAGCGAAATAGGTATTATACCAAAGCGCAGCAATGGCTGTCAAGAACCTCGGATCACTTTTTTGGCCGCAGCCCACCCGCAGCCGGCTCAGTTCCTAACTCACACCCGTCCCAAACACGCCCATATTCGTCCGTGGCATGCTGGCGCGCATCTTGCCCCTGGTCTGGATTCCGCCTAGCCCGGGCCGCTTGGTGATAGTGTTCTCTATGGCGTCTTCTATCCGTACTACGTCGTCGATCGGTGTGCTCACAACCCGTTCAGCCAGCAAGACCGGGTCGAGGCAGTGAATCAGCACGCGCCCCGGCGAACTCGCAAAGTTGGCACCTGCCTCCATGATGGCCTCATAGAAAGACTGACACGCCCCAGCCACTATGACCAGACCATCCCTGTCCATCTCGTATTGCCGGGCACGGCGCACCGCCTCCACGTAAGATGCCGAGTTCCAGTAGCTCGTGATGGACGACCGATCAGAGTTCTTCTTTTTGAGCGCATCATGCCCTGTGAGGACAAGCACATCCGGCGAAAACTCATTCAGCAGTTCCAGGAGTCGCCCAGGTTGCTCCTCGGGCGGAACGTGCTTGCCTACTGCCGGCACGCCCAGTTCCTTGTAGTATCTCATGCAGTCTCGCAAATAATCGGGGTCGCCGTCGATGTGAAGCACCCTGCCCGGCAAGTCGAAAAGGTCTTCGGCCACGCTCACATCCCTGCCGCGACGCCGGTCCCGCTTCTGCCTCGTCTGCGCTTCGGTTATGCG
>DAOTAC010000146.1:0-6265 GCA_035382325.1 Bacillota bacterium
GTGTCAATGATCTCGCCTGCATAGCCCTCGGTGATGTATATCACAGCATAGTCCTGGCGGGCAGCCGCACGCAGCGCCGCATCGGCCTCTTCGCCGCTTCGTACGGGGAAGACCGACACGCCCAGAGCCCGAAAGCCCAGGATCGAGTCTTCGTCGCCGATAACCGCAATCTTATGCATGCACACCACACAGCCTCTCGCGGATGACCTCCGCAGGCAGCCTGTTCATCTTGCCCACGAAAATGCGCCGCAATATGTCGGCCTCGCCCTCGCGCGCCATCAAGTACGCCAGCACCGGCTCGTAGCCCATATCGGCCATGCTGCCAGCCGCCGCCTCGCGGGCCAGCCCCGCCCGGACCACGCGCTCGAATGCCGAAAGAGACCCGCGATCGCGCCAGGCGGCGAGGGCCTCCTCCACCAGCCTGTCATAACGAGTCCGTTTGAAAAAGGACCAGAACGAGTCGTCCGGCTCGCTGTACACGGCGAGCAGTTCCTCCGTATCCAGACTGCCTCGGGGGAGCAGCGCATCCCGCGCAAAATCGGCGGGTTTGCCTATCAGGCGCAACCTCATACATATCAGGATATTGGTAAGGTCGGCCATGGCCTGAACCAGACCTATGAGGAAGTCGGCCCGCCGCGACCGGGCAACGCGATAGAAGTATTCGAATGATTCCCTGTCTAGCACCAGGTCAATATACTGCGGATCGCGTCCGTTCGCCTCATATGCGAATACGGCTCGCCGGGCGGCATCGGCCACTGCGCCCTCCAAATCGTCGGCGCTCCCCCGTGTCGACCAGCGCTTGCCATCCGATTCCGGCTCCACGTCCCCCTCGTCACTGCCCAAAACCAACGCATCAGCAACAACCGCCAGCCGGGCAGGATCCAGCCTACCAAGGCGCGTGACCCCACTGCTCTCTTCCACGACGACCCCCCGGTCGCGCCGGGCCAGCCTGGCCTTGAGGTGCGCTTTCATGTTGTGGAAGTCATGCCGTGCGCGAAACACGCCCGTGAGGACGGGATCGGGCGAGATACCCTCGATGAGCGAATGCACTCGCGTGAGTTCGCCGTCGATTATCTCCTCGTATTCCGTCGGCCCCAGATCGCGGGCGAGAGAATACTCAGTCTCGCTCAGAATCCGCGCGAGTTCTTCGGGGCCCTCGGCGTCGATCATCCTGTTGAACCGGGCCTGGTCTATCATACGGTTCTCGAGCGCCCGGACTCGGCCGACGACGTACGCGAACCTTGCATCGAAGCCCACGGCGCCTACCTCCCAAGCAATACTTCCGCCACCAGCGGGGCAAGCTCGTCGCCTCTGGCGGCCAGTATCGCGTCGAGCGAGCAGTCGACTTCCAGGGCGCTCGCGCGGAGTACAAAACCGCCCTTCAGCTGAAGCGTGTCGCCGGCGAGCCTGAGCTTCGAATCGCGTCCACGCGATGCTAGTTCAGACTGGACCGCTGCCACAAAAGCGGCGTTTATGCGGTTCCGGTCAGGCTCGGCTACGACTACCTCCACATGGCCGTCCGGCGCTGCATCTATCATCATCATCTTCATGAGCGCCAGGTACTCCTGATCCGGAAGGGCCTGTATTCGAGCGGGTATCTCGGACATGAGCGCATCGACCATGTCTCCTTTGGCGCGAAGGACAGCATTGCGCACATCGAGAGAGCGCGAGATCTGCGCCCGCCTCTCCTCCTCGGCCGCCGCCAGAGTGGCCCGGTCGACGGCCATCCTGTATGTGTCATCAGCCTTCTTCCTGCTCTCACCGGCCAAAGCGGCGCAGCGTGCGTCGGCATCCCTCAGGATATCGTCGGCTTTGCTCCGCGCCTCGTCGGTGATGCGGGCTACCAGCCTATCCAGGTTATGCATGTCATCAACTCCCGGGC
Organism: Bacillota bacterium; assembly: GCA_035382325.1. Lineage (GTDB taxonomy): Bacteria > Bacillota > DTU025 > DTU025 > DTU025 > UBA5389. Next base: position 1,883 of record DAOTAC010000146.1, read on the forward strand.
AATCAGACGTTCACCGAGAAGACCAAGAGCAGGCTAGCAAGGAGCGACAGCACTGCGTAGGTTTCGACCATGGCTGCCAGGATGACGGCCTTGCCCATCTCCTCAGGGCGCTTGGCGACAATTCCCACGCCGGCTGCGGCAACCCTGCCCTGGAATATGGCCGATACCCAGCCTACCACTGCGATGGGCATGGCAGCCATGATGAACAGAATACCCTGCCCCACCGTGAGCGTGCGCAACCCGCCGCCGAGAGCGCCTATTCTGATCATGATCATCAGCCCTGTGAGAAAGCCGTAAACACCCTGTGTGCCCGGGATGGCCTCGAGCAGCAGAATCGAACCGAACTTGTCGGGATCTTCAGTTATGACCCCTGCTCCCGACCGGCCCACCAACCCCACGCCTACTGACGAACCGATTCCAGGCGTGATGATCGCCAGAGCTACTCCCAAGAAGCCCAGAATTGTGCCGAGAAAGCCCTCCATGTGCTATGCCCCCTTCGCGTTTTCCACATCAACGTACTTTGTAGACATGCCAAACGGCATAAATCTGCGCCCTCCAGCTTCGAAGAACTTGCCGAAGAATTCCACGTACTGTAAACGACTGGAGTGGACGTAAGCGCCTATGATGTTAATGAGTATATTGAACAGGTGGCCGAAGACCAGGCCAATCAGGGCAATGATCGGCCCTATCACAGGTATCCCGGCAGGCCTGAGCATGAGGTCGTTCATGACCGAGGCTAGCACCGTGCTGGTGAACCCGAGGCCAAATAGCCTAGCATACGATACTATGTCGCTCATGTATCCGGTCGTGTTGTACAGCGACAGCAGGCCGGATCCGATGCGCATCAGAGGGTTCTTATGATGCCTGCCCTGTGTCAACACAAGACCTATCGCCGAGGCGAGCAGGAGTTTCTGCCCGGCCGAAGCAATGGCAGGCCCGCTCGGACCCAGGTACCCTCCTCCCAGCGCCAGGCCGATGCTTGTAAGGAACACAAGCCAGAATACCTGGTCGAATATGGCCGACATCCAGTCGCCTCGCCGGATGTTGTCGTAAGCCTTGAGGATAATGCCCGTGTAGATCTGAATTACGCCGAGTGCGAACGAGAGAATAAGGAACTTTGTGGGTTCCTCCATCGGGTCGAACAGGATGGCTGTGCGCCAGCCGAAAAGGCGCTGCAGAAGATCCCCCGCCCAACCTCCCAACATTGCGCCGACAAACACCGTGGCCAGCCCGCTCATGATGAGCAGGTTGAGGAATTGCCGGCCCATGCCGCGGGCGCGAGTCTGGCCTATGAGCCAGTATGCCAGGGCTGCGATGACTATGCCGTATGCGGCGTCGGTCATGCACAGCCCGAAGAATATCAGGAAGAACGGCCCCAGAAACGGGCTGGGGTCCAGCGAACCGTGCTTGGGATAGCCCATCATCTTGGTAACGGGCTCGAAAGCTGAGGCGAATCTGTTGTTCTCCAGCTCCACCGGTGGTTCCTCGTCTTCGCGAGGAGGACGGTCGAGCACCACGATATCGTCCGCGAGCTGTTCTATGGCCGTGCGGAACCCCTGCAAGTTCGCTTGCTGTATCCATCCTTCGACGACGAACGTACGCTCCGTGCCGCCAAACTTGTTCGTCACGTCAAGCCTGGCACGCTCAAGCGCGAAGAAGTCATACAGCGCAAATGCGCGCGGCCTCTCCTCCACCAGGATGTCGACATCCCGTTCGACCTGGGCCCTCTGGGCCTGAATCGATTGGAGATCCTGCTCTAACTGGGCAATTATGTCAGACGGGGCGCCACTATACTGCTCGAAGCTCACCTTGGCGAACCCGGCCTGTGCGAGAGCGCGAAGCGCATCATCAGCAGCCGACATGGGATACGCAACCAGGAGACGGACCTTGTCCTTCTCGGCGGTGACGATTTCCCACGACATGCCCTCGACTGCTTCGGCCGCGTCGGCCAGAGCAGCCTCGTACGAACGCGACTCGGCTGTGCCCAGGGCCAGACCGACGTACTTGCCCGGCACCACCTGCTCAACAGGGACGCGAAGTTCCCGCCATGGCTCTAGGTACTCGATCGATGTGAGGATACGAGCCTCGGCGGCAGCTAAGTCGGCCAGCGACTGTTCGACCGCCCTTGCCATAGCGTAGATGCGATGGGCGTTCTCAGCGCCGTCCCGAACATACATCGTCCATTCATCATCGGTGAGGTAAAGACGGTAGCCGGTGAAGCTCTCGATAGCGGTCTTGGATATGCGGCGATGCCGGCCCATGATGTCGATGGAATACTTGAGTTCCGACATCACCGAGTCTACATGCGCAAGGCCCGCTGCGGGGTTGAAGGGACAAGAAAGGTCAGCCGTGTCGGCGCTCACTTCGACGGTGCCCAAACGCTGAAGAGTAGTGACTACATCGCCGATTCGGGACTCATGGCCCAAAACGGCTACTCTTCTCATCTCAGAGATCGCCAAACGAGTTCAACACCTTCCGGACCGCGAGATCCATGGCTTTTTCCCAGTTGGCCTTCGCGGTGCTGTTCACTTCGTCCACACGCGCTGCGATAACCTTCCTGGCGTCGCATGCCTCGGCCTCGATACGGGCCCGGGCAGCCGAGGAGATCTCCTCAGCCTTCGTGCGGGCCTTCTCCTCCGCCTGCTGCATAGCTCGCCTTCCGTCGAGTTCGGCTCGGGCGATGCGCGCCTTTGCCTCGTCGTGGGCGTTGCGGACGATCTCGTCGGCCTCCCGTTCAGCAGCTCGGATACGGTCTAGCGCCTCAATGCTCATGCGGGCACACCCCCAGATTGGGCAAGAAAGACGAATCATGCCTCTTAATCTAACTGGCATTATACTACACTACATACTAGTCCGCAATCACAGAAGCGGCGGGTCCCTCATCGGGTCCGCCGCTCACATAGGCACGTATATATCGGCTTATTCCTACTGCGCGTGCTCCAGCATTTCCAAACGAAGCTCCTCGGCTATCTTGGCAATGAAGAACGAATTTGTGGGGGGCTTGCCGTTGCGCAGATTAACAGCATATCCGAACACCTTGTTGATTTGGTCCGGATTGCCCTGCTTCCAGGTCTTTTGAATGGTGTACCTGATGGCAGCCTCGACTATGAGGGGAGTAGTGCCGTACTTCTCGGCGACCTTCGGGTAGAGCGACTTAGTCACTGCGCCCAGAAGACCGATATCCTTGGTGACAAGAACAATTGCTTCCTTTATATAGCAATATCCTTTGAAGTAAGTCGGCACTCCAAGGTTGTACAGAATCCGGGTTGCCTCAGTCTCGAGGTCGAACTGCGCCGCCCTGGGCCTACGGTCGGCCTCTCGCTCCCGAGGGCGTTCACGTCCGGCATATGCTCTTTCCGCCTTGGGTTTCGCCTGGACTACGTCAGCTTGGCCCACCTGCCGTATGCGGCTGATCAAGTTGTCTCGATCGAACGGCTTCAGCAGGTAGTAATCAGCGCCCAATCGCGCACACCTTCTCACCATGTCTTCCTCTTCGAAGGCCGACAACACCACAATCCGAGGGCGCCGCTCTAGCCCCAAGTCATCCAGCTGGCTCAATACGCCCATCCCATCAAGATAAGGCATGATAATGTCCAGAAGAACAACATCCGGCCTGGTCTGGGCGATCATGTCAAGACCCAGCACCCCGTCGTGCGCCACACCTACAAGCTCCATGTCCTCCTCTTCCCGAAGGAGAGCCTCGATTACCTCGCAGAGGTCCTTATTGTTCTCGATCACCAGAACCCTGGTCTTCTCCCTCGTCAAGCTAATTCCCCCCAAATTCGCGTACATACTGGAGTGCCGTCGATTATCGCAACTGAACTATTCTCCGGCTCGAATGAGACTCCTCCCCTCATCCTGCAATTTATGGCGGTATTTTATCATATTTCTCGACATCTCAGCCGGGATTTGGGTCGAATGTTGCCGGTTAGGCACGATTGCACGCTCCCTTGCGCGGAATCATCGTAACATTGGCTCGAACATCACGATATTTGAAGCCCTCCTGCAGCCGACGCACCAACGCATCGACATAAGGAGGGCTTCAAGAAAAATGGCGCGCCTAGCAGGAATTGAACCTGCGCACCCGGCTCCGGAGGCCGGTGCTCTATCCACTGAGCTATAGGCGCACACACACCCGTATTCATCTGTACATTTGCATTATACGCTTCCCTGCCTCGGTTCGCAAGGCCACTGCCTGGATGCTGCCTGGATGCTTCCGACCTGGGCCGTCACACCTGGGTCACTGCTATCCCCAGCATGCCCGGGCCGCCATGCACGGCCATGGATCCTCCCATCTCAGAAAAGTGCGCCTCACCGAAGTCGATGGCCTGCCCGGCCTGCTCAAGCAGAGCACAGGCCTCGTCCAGCGCATTAGTATGCATG
>DAOTAC010000147.1:0-6198 GCA_035382325.1 Bacillota bacterium
TTGGCAAGCGAATGAAGTCATCCTTGCCCAAAGCGCTTCACCAAGTTGCCGGGCAGCCCATGATTGACCACGTAGTCGGTACGCTTATCGAATCCGGCGCCTCGCGAGTGATCACTGTGGTTGGCCATGAAGGCCGCATCCTCCAAGAGCACCTGGCAGGGCGATCTGAAGTAGTATGGCAACACGACCAATTGGGCACCGGCCACGCCGCGGCACAGGCAGGGCCGGCGCTTGCTGGTTATGATGGAAACATTGTCGTTGTGCCCGGTGACGTTCCTCTTTTGTCAGCATCTGCTATTCAGGACCTTGCCCGGGAGCATGAAACTCATGGATTAGCTGCCACAGTTCTCACTATGGTAGTGGATGATCCCGCTCAGTACGGCAGGGTCGTCAGGGATCCGTCAGGCCGCGTGAGTTCTATAGTAGAATACCGCGATGCGTCGGATGAGATTCGTGCTGTGCGCGAGGTAAACACCAGCGTTTACTGCTTCCGCAGCCATGATCTGTTTGACGCGCTTCCTTTGCTGTCAAATGATAATCAGCAGGGCGAGTACTATCTCACTGATGTGATATCCGTCCTGATCTCCCGTAACCTGCCGGTTGGCGCAATCTCGCTAGATGATCCGTCCGAGGGGATGGGCATCAACTCCCGGGCGGAGCTAGCCGCCGCTGAACAGGCGATGCGCGACCGGAAACGGCGGGAACTCATGGAAGATGGTGTAACACTCGTGGATCCGGCGAGTACGTTCGTCGACATGCAGGTCAAGGTGGGGCGCGACACGGTGATCATGCCGTTCACCGTCATATCAGGCAGTACATCCGTTGGCGAATCGTGTAATATCGGCCCATATGTGTGCATTCGCGACTCGATCGTAGGTAATGGATGCAATGTTGGCCCATTCGCCTTCGTGCGCCCCGGTACGGTACTGGGCGACAGGGTCAAGGTGGGCGATTTCGTGGAGGTAAAGAACAGCCGTGTAGGTGAGGGCACAAAGATTCCACACCTCAGCTACATCGGAGATGCAGTGCTTGGAGCGGGCATCAACATCGGCGCCGGCACAATTACCTGCAACTACGATGGCGTGACTAAGCACACGACTGTCATTGATGACGGCGCTTTCATCGGAGCAAACTCTAACTTGGTTGCTCCTGTGCGGGTGGGGCAGAATGCTTACATTGCGACCGGTTCAACGGTGACGACCGATGTTCCGGCCGAGGCGCTTGCCATAGCCCGGGCGCGTCAGGAGAACAAGGACGGGTGGGTCGCGCGGCGAAAAGCGGCCCAGGCTGCCAAGGAGGAGAAGAAGTAATGCTTTCCTGCCACCGGAAACTGAAGGTCTTTGCATGCAACTCCAATCCGGAGATGGCGGAGGAGATCGCGGTCAACCTGGGCACTACGCTTGTGAAATCGTGTGTCGGAAGATTCAGCGACGGCGAGATACGTGTGCAGATACATGAGAGCATCAGGGGCGCAGATGTATTCGTGATCCAGTCCCTTAGCCGACCGGTCCATGATAACATCATGGAACTGCTCATTGTGTGCGATGCGTTGAGGCGCGCGTCGGCTCGCTCCATCACCGCAGTGGTGCCATATTACGCATATGCGCGGCAGGATCGCAAGGCGCAACCCAGGGAGCCCATTGCGGCGAAACTCCTGGCCAACCTGATAACGGCGGCCGGGGCGACGAGGGTGCTCACCATAGACCTACACGCTCCGCAGATCCAGGGTTTCTTCGATATCCCGGTGGACCACCTGAAGGCGGCCCCCATACTTGCGCAGCACTTGGACGCACGCGGACTGCGCGGATGCGTGATAGTATCGCCTGATGTGGGAGGTGTCACCCGAGCGAGGGTGATCGCTGAGCATCTTGACGCGACCCTGGCGATTGTGGACAAGCGTCGGCCACGGCCTAATGTATCGGAAGTCATGAACATCATAGGTGAAGTCAAGGGCAAACCGTGCGTGATAGTGGACGACCTAGTCGACACGGCCGGGACGATAGTGCAGGCTGCTGCGGCATTGCTCGATGCGGGAGCGACGGAGGTCAGGGCGTGCTGCACTCATGGAGTGCTTTCGGGTCCGGCGATCGAGCGTCTGAAATCATCGGTTATCCAAGAGCTGGTGATCACAAACACGATTCCAGTCAGTGCCCACGATAATATCGACAAGATTACGGTTCTGTCGGTGGCCCCCCTGTTTGCCGAGGCCATCCGGCGGATATACGAAGAGCTCTCGGTGAGCATACTCTTTGAGTAGCAGGCCACAGAATGCGCGCTGCAGGGCGGGACGCGCACTGCAGGCCGTAAGCTACAGGCAGCAGGTATTGAGATGTTTCTGATAATTGGGCTCGGGAACCCCGGATCTCGGTACGAGTGCACACGTCACAATGTGGGGTTCATGGTCCTCGACCGCCTTGGGCGCGAACTGGGAGTTGCCTTCCGAAAGGCGCCTTATCACAGCCTCGCGACTCGTGTCGGGGTATCCGGAAATGACTTGGTCCTCATAAAGCCTCAGACCTACATGAACAACAGCGGCATTGCTGTTGCCGGAGCGACGCGGTGGCACAAAGTCAGCCCCGAGTCGCTAATCATCGTGTACGACGACATGGATCTCGAAGTGGGGCGGTTGCGCATACGCGCGAGGGGCAGCGCCGGCGGTCATAACGGGATGAAGTCCGTCGTTGAGCATTTGGGAACCGAAGAGATCGTCCGGCTGCGGCTGGGTATTGGACGTCCCGAGCCGTGGGATGACCCCGTAGACTACGTGACCGGGCTATTTCGCAGGGATGAGCTTCCTGCTATGTCGGATGCGATTATGTGCGCGGTCCGTGCCATACTATGTATTGTGGAAGAGGGCGTGGACGTCGCACAGACCCGCTTCAATTGAACACGTTCACATAGGCGCGTTCCCAGCCGAGGTGCGGCTGGGCCATGCTGCAATTCCCTCGGTCGCCTCTCAAGTTGCCTTGGAGGTGTGGGCTTGACCGGGATTCTGAACACATTGCTCGAATCCGGGACGTTCTCCGATGTGCTGAGCAGAATAGCCCGCGGTGCAAACAAGGCTCAGATAGCCGGTCTGTCCGGCTCGCGAAAGTCGTTGTTCATAGCGGGTTTGCTTTGGCATACTCGAAGGACTGTGTTTGTTGTGACTCCGAACCAGCTAGAGGCGGACGCGATCGCGGGCGACTTGACGGCCCTGACCGGCCAAGACCGCGTATTTGTCTTCCCTCCTGTCGACATGATGCCGTATGAAGAGGCGCCCCTAAGCGCGGATCTTGCAGCCGCCCGTACAAGAGCGCTGGTGTCGCTGATGGAGGTCGGGCGCCAATGTGCCATTGTTGCTCCCGTGCGCTCTCTGGGCAAGCGGATCGTTCCGATCTCGGTGTTCCGAGAACACGTATTCCGTCTTCGCCAGGGCGAGACTTGTGACCTGGACGAGCTGGCTGACCGTCTTGTTTCCGGCGGTTACGATATTCATGCGAAGGTGGAATCGCGCGGACAGGCCAGTGTGCGCGGCGGCATAATCGACGTGTTTCCGCACGACGCCGATTCGCCTGCCCGGATAGAGCTGTTCGGCGACGAGATCGACTCGATAAGATCATTTGACGTGAACACACAGCGGTCGACCGGACTCATGGACGAGGTGTTGATAACCCCGGCCCGCGAGTTTCTCTACGATTCTGAGCGGCTGGGCCGTGCGTGTGATGCGATCCGAGGCGAACTAGAGCGTGTGGGCAGTCCGCAGCTACGAGAGCGAGTCATACACCATCTGGAGCGCTTTGAGAATGGCGCTCGATTCGACAATGAAGAGCAGTATCTGCCGTTTTTCTACCCCGAGAGGGTTGCGCCGGTGGATTGGGTTCCCAATGCGCTCTTCATCATAGACGAGCCTGCGCGGGTGGAGGAGGCGCTCGATGGATATGAGGCTGACGTGCGGGAGACTTATGCGAGCCTGCTTCAGGCGGGCATGGTCCTGCCGTCTCAAGCGGAATCGTACCTAAGCGCCCACGATATCGCCGCTTCTATCGACAGGAGGCAGGCCGTGTCGATGTCGATCCTGTCGCGGGAGATAGGGGCTACCCCTGGGACTACTGCTGGGACCGGGACCGAGGATGCCCAGTTGATCGCCCCAGTCAAGCAGGCCGACCTGTACGCGGGCCGCTTCGAAGATCTGGTTCACGACATCAAGAAGTACCGGAAGCGGCAATACCGTGTTGTATGCACAGTATCTACAGCAGATCGTCGCGATAGACTGGCCGAGACCCTAGAAGACAGCGGCGTGCCGGTTACAAAACTTGCGACCCTTAGTGAAGTGCCTGATCAGGGAAGTGTCAGCGTAGTCACGGCGGAGATGACGTCGGGCTTTCAGTATCCCGACTTGAAGCTTCTGTTGCTCACTGATGCGGAGATCTACGGTAGGCAGAAAAAGAGGCGGCTGTTCGCGGCGGCTGAAGAGGGAGCCAGGATCGCCAGCTACACCGATCTCACTCCTGGCGACTATGTGGTGCATGTCAATCATGGAGTAGGTCGGTATTCTGGAGTTCAAAGGCTCGAAGTGGGTGGAGTGCAGCGCGACTACTTGCTGGTGCAGTATGCGGGCGAGGATCGGGTGTACGTGCCCACCGACCAGGTAGCCATGCTCCAAAAATACATCGGCATGGAGGATGCAGCCCCACGGCTGAACAAGCTGGGCGGCGGCGAATGGACGCGGGCCAAGAACCGAGTCAGGGAGTCCGCTCGGGACATGGCTCAGAACTTGATAAAGCTGTACGCTGCGCGCGGTAGCGTGAAAGGTTACTCCTTCTCGCGTGACACTGTGTGGCAGCAGGAATTCGAGGACGCTTTTCAGTATGAAGAGACTCCGGATCAGTGGCGTGCCATCGTAGATGTCAAGCGCGATATGGAGAAAGCGCTGCCCATGGATAGGCTGCTCTGTGGCGATGTGGGCTTTGGGAAGACCGAGGTGGCTCTGCGCGCGGCTTTCAAGGCCGCGGCCGACGGGAAACAGGTGGCGGTGTTGACGCCCACGACAATCTTGGCCCAGCAGCACTACAACACTTTTACTGAGCGTTTCCGGGGTTTTCCTATGAGAATAGCGATGCTGTCGAGGTTCCAGACCGAAGCTGAGCAACGCGAAATAGTGCGGGGCATCAAGCTGGGTTCGGTGGATGTAGTGATCGGAACGCATCGACTGCTGTCGCAGGACATAGCCTTCCGTGATCTGGGCCTTCTCGTGGTAGACGAAGAACAGCGATTCGGCGTCGTGCAGAAGGAGCGGATCAAGGAACTCCGCAAGGAAGTGGATGTCCTTACCTTGACGGCAACGCCCATTCCGAGGACATTGCACATGGCTATGGTTGGCGTCCGCGACATGAGTCTCATCGAGACTCCTCCCGAAAACAGGTTTCCTATCAGAACTTATGTACTGGAACAGAATGAGACCCTGATAAGAGAGGCTGTGCTCAGGGAAGTGGATCGGGGCGGGCAGGTCTACTTCGTGCACAACAGGGTTCAGACTATCGACGAGGCGGCGGCGGTGCTCGCACGGCTCGTACCTGAGGTCTCCATAGGCGTGGCCCACGGGCAGATGCCTGAAGACCGACTGGAGCGAGTTATGCTGGATTTTCTCGCGAGTGAGTTTGATGTTCTCGTCTGTACAGCTATAATAGAATCTGGTATCGATATTCCTAACGTCAACACCATTGTGATCAACGACGCTCAGAATTTTGGACTGGCCCAGCTTTACCAGCTCCGCGGTCGAGTGGGCCGCACGAATAGGGTAGCCTATGCCTACCTTCTCTTCAGGCGGGACTTGGTTCTAACTGAGCTTGCGGAGAAGAGACTCGCAGCCATACGTGAATTCACGAGCCTGGGATCGGGCTACAAGATAGCTTTGCGCGACCTGGAAATCCGAGGAGCCGGTAACATACTCGGTGCTGAACAGCATGGGCACATAGCGGCCGTCGGTTTCGAGATGTACTGCCGACTTCTGGAAGAAGAGATTAGGGAGTTGAAGGGCGAGGCGAAGAGACCTGAACCCGCTCAGGTGATGATCGATCTGCCAGTCGATGCCTTCGTACCGGATAGCTATGTGTCCGACTCGCGGCAGAAGATCGATGTGTACAAGAAGATCAATGGCGTCGATACCATGGAAGATGCAGCTGACCTCACACGTGAGTTTGTCGACAGATTCGGCCC
>DAOTAC010000148.1:0-6136 GCA_035382325.1 Bacillota bacterium
GAACCGGTGGGAAAGTCCCGGCCATACAGCGCAATGATGTTCGCGTCAACGCCGGTCAGCTCTTTGGGAAGCACTATATAGCACGGTTTCCCATCAGGCCGCTTCCAGGTGATGTTGTAGAGGTTGATCTCGTTAAGCGGATCGCTCTCTTTGGCGGCGAGAGCTTTTGCCCGGATCGCGGGATCGATCTTGTCGGGATGAAGCATCTCTTCAAACGTCGGTCCCCAAACCATCCTCCGAGACATTCAATTTCCTCCCATTCATATTGTACACTGCGCCTGCATACTCACACTCACGATACATGCAAGTTCCGCGCCGAGCGACGCTAAAAGCGCGAATCTGATGACAACTCGCCCTTTAGCTGGCCTGTTATTCGCTTCGGAGCGACGCAGCCGGTGTCGGTTGATCTTGGTTGAGAGGTGTTTTCTATCGATATGATAATTGGGGTGATAGTTATCATGGCCTCGCGCCGCGAACTCCCGGGATGCCGTACCGGGCCATCTTGCGATAGAGTGTGGCGATTCCGATCCCGAGTTCGCGCGCAGCCTCCTGCTTGCCGCTATAGTTGTACCCGTGCCGACTCAGCGCTTCTACTATCAGACGTGCTTCCATGTCGTCGATGCCCCCAGAGTCGCACGACCCCTTCGGGAGACTCGACGCTCTAGCACGAATCGTCTCCGGCAGGCTCCGCTCATGTATAGTTGATGTGCCTTCCAGATTGACCGCATACTCTATGGCGTTCTCAAGCTCGCGCACGTTGCCGGGCCACTCGTAGGTCTCAAGCAGTTCGGCGACTTCAGGATCGATTCGCTCAATCTCCTTGCCCAGGAGGGCCGCATGCTTTCGAACGAAATGCATGGCCAGCAGCGGGATGTCGCCTGCCCTGTCTCGAAGAGGCGGCACTCGCAGCGGGATCACATTCAGCCGGAAATACAGGTCTTCGCGAAACTCCCTGCAGGCAATCTTCTCGGTCAAGTCCTGGTTGGTTGCGGACATAAGCCGTACATCCACAGGGCGCGGCCGGGTGCCTCCGACCCGCTCTACTTCCCAGCCTTCAAGTACTCTGAGCAGTTTCGCCTGAAGGTGAATGGACATCTCGGCTATCTCATCCAGGAAGATCGTGCCTCCATCGGCGAGTTCGAACTTCCCGGGTTTCCCGCCTTTTCGTGCACCGGTGAATGCTCCTTCCTCATACCCGAAAAGCTCGCTCTCAAGGAGCGTGTCGGGAATCGCGGCGCAGTTCACCGCCACAAATGGCCCGTCAGCCCGAGCACTTGCGTTGTGTATCCCCCTTGCCAGCAGCTCTTTTCCGGTACCGCTCTCCCCCGTAATCAGGATGCTGGACTTGCTCCCTGCCACTTTGAGGGCCTTTTCCTTGACCAGCTGAATCGCAGGACTCTCGCCGATAATGTCGTTCAGGCTGAACACTTTGACGGCATTAGTTAGGTTATATGCCCATCGGTGGAGTTCCCCCAGGGGACGGATGACCGCCATGGCGCCGTAGATGAGCCCCCCATACGCCAGCGGTGTAGCCGACACAAGATAGGGTTTCTCCACTCCCCCGAAGCTGAGGAACATCTCCTTATCATCGAACCCCGCCCTGGTCTTCAGAACGCGCTCCAGAAACTCCAGTCCTTCAGCGCCTACCGACGCATCGAATCCGCGTGTGTCGCCGCTTAAGCCATCGCCCCTGGGAAGATTGAGCAGACGGGCCGCTGGAACGTTGCAGTGGATCACCTTTCCATTTTGGTCTACAGCAAGCACCGGATCGGTCATCTGATCGAGCAAGGCCGCTACCTCCTGAGCTGCACGCCGCTCCTGCTCCAAGAGGGCGTGTTCTCGCACCTTACTTGCAAGCAGGCCGGCCATGTGCTCAATGAAGTCCTTGTGGCTTTCGAGCCTCGAAAGCAGCGTTGCGCGCTGGGATTCATCGAAACACAGTAGTCCGATTACGCCCACAACTTCGCCCTCAACAGTTATCGGCGCCGAGAGCTCCGCCTTCTCATCGCAACTTCCGTATTTCGGGCACAAGCCGCAGATGGGCTCCATGCCCGGCCTGGTCACGATTGTGCCCTGACCAGTCCGGAGGACTTGCCGATAAGCTGCACCCTCGTGCTCGAGTGAATGCCCGACGCGAAGGCGGTACTTGCCGGTGCCGGCTATCCTGAGCAGGCTCTTGTCGACTACCTCAACTTCTAGCCCTATTACTGCCGCTATGGCGTCACATACCTTCTGCGCATCTTTAGCAATGCTAGCGAGTCCACGTTTCTCCGCGGGCATGCCTCATACCCCCGCCGAGCACGCTCGCACGCGTGCATAATAGATTGGATGCAGAATATTGAGTGCAGTATAGTAGTGGTTTCTCTACCCATTGCCGTTCTCCTTCTCAAAATGATATGTCTCTTATCACCAACGGCATGTCCTCCAGGCGGAGGCGCAGGCGCCCACATTCGTCCAGCCTACCTGAGCACACCTCGCCGTACCGCAGCTCGGTCGCTTCGCGCTCGTTTAGGCAGATCTCGCCGTCTTTGCCGCTCAGATTGACGAGGGCAACATAAATCGCTCCGGTTCCGCGCCACACGATCTTAGCCACGCCTTCGCGCAGTTCGGACACGGCAAACCGGGTGCAGGACTTCTTGATTTCCTTGGATAGCCCCAGGACCTTCTGCATGAACGGCTGAAACTCAGGATCGCCCTCGTCCCAGCGTACCGTGTCTTTGTCGAACAGGTCTGGGCAGTGACTCAAAGCCACTTCCTGCCCTGCATACACCAGCGTCGCCCCGGGAAGCAGGGAGTAGAAAACCGTCCAGTTAAGCAGGGAATGCCTGCTGCCCACGATGCCCGCGGCGCGCGGGTTGTCGTGGTTTTCGATGAAGCGCATCTTCACGGCGCCCGCAGGATAAAGAGTCTCCTGTATATATAGGTAGTTGAGATAGTCGCCGAGCGGCCTTGCGCCCTGCATGGCTCCTCTGAGATACTCGTACCCATCGTAATCGTAAGTCAGGTCGAAGGCCGTGTGCAGCTCGGGGTCGGCATGGCTGACGAACCCCTCGTCGCGAAGGAGCTTTGTGAAAGACTTGTCCACACTCTCCGCAAGCCAAATCACCTCCCTGGACTCGCCCTGCGCAAGCCGCTCGCGGGCGGCCACCCAGAAGTCCAGCGGCACCAGGGACGCAACATCGCAGCGGAATCCGTCTACGCCGCAATCGGCCCATTTCTGCAGCGTGGCAATCTGATACTCCCAGAGGCTTCTGTGGCTGTAGTCTAGGTCATAGACGTCCGACCAGTCGCCGACCTTGCCTGCGACCTTGCCGTGCACGTCGTGCATGAACCACTCGGGGTGTTCGCTGAGGAGCACACTATCACGGGATGTGTGATTGTACACCACATCGATCATGACCTTCATCCCAAGAGCGTGCGCTTTGTCGATCAGCATCCGGAGACCGCGTTCATCGCCCAGTTCGGGGTGGATCGCCCGGTAGTCGTCGATAGCATATGGGCTGCCGAGGGGCCCTTTGCGCCCGACGACGCCTATTGGATGAATGGGCATCAGCCACAGCACGTCAGTATGTAAGCTGGCTATCCGCTCAAGATCGCGGTAGACTCCTGCAAGTGTTCCTTCGGCCGTATGATTCCTCGGGAAGACCTCATAGATGATGGCGCTCCTTATCCACTCCGGAGTATTGGCAGCCATTGTGATGACCTCCTAGGATTGGCATGACATGTTTACTTTATCATGTACGTCGGCAGGGCGTAAACACCGCCAGCCCGGCGCCGAACAAGGTCGGGCCGGGCTGTGCCGGGCTAGGCCGTATTGTGCTGTGCTGAGTGCGTGTGCCCTAGAAGTCGGGCTCACACACCAACCTGCACCCGATGATGCGCTGTATGGATACGTTGATCCTGACGCACAGTCTCTCGCGCAGAGTCCTACCGTCGCTGCACAGAGTGTCCGTCTCCTCTGTGATGACGATGCTCTGGAATGCCACCGTGTCGGTGAACACTATTCCCTCGATCGGAATCTCGCACGCAAACGGGACCCTTTCCAGCCTTGTTCTGGTGACTCCGTTGACGTCGATGTAGGTTATGAGCTTATCAACGTGGGCGAACACGACCACCCTGCCGTTCTGTACCTGAACAAGGTCGATCACAAGGTTCTTGACAATCGAAGGAGTCTGGGGCATTCTGACGGGCGGGCACAACTGGATTTCCCGTTCGTCGCACCGAGTACACTCCCCGCAGCCGACGATCACCGTTATGGGTTCACATCTGCATACCGGTTCCGGCTGCGGGCACACAGGCGCCGGTCCCTCGGCCGCGCAGCCCACAAGGCCAAAGCCGAACAGGAACACCAGAACGACGCTCACGAGAGCAAGGGTGCGAACCGCATTCATGCGCATTTGAGCTTCCTCCTCCATGATGGGATTGCTCTACACGCTATGCGGACACGCCACGACTGCAACCGAGCTAGAGGCATAATAGGACAACCGGCAGGTCACATGTGCCAGTATGCTCGTTCAGCCGACACAGTAGCGCTCACACGGCGCGTGTGCCGCCATATCCTCCCTTCGTCTACCAGTTGATCGTCAATGCCAAGGCAGTCAAGAATGTGCCCTGCCACGCAGTCTGTGCTCAACACCCCGGGCATGTCTATCCGGAGCAACGTGGCCTTATCATACATTGTGGTATGCTCCTCGCCCTCGCTGTCGGCGTAAAGTAACGTCGCCCCCACATTAACAGTGGCAACGGCTGCGTCCTCCCCCAGTTCAATCGTCACAACGCCGGCATGGTCGCAAACATCCAGAATCTGTGCGCCCGGCGGATCCAAAGCGACTTCGAACACAATGGCGTCCTCAGCGGTCTCAACCGCGAAGATTACCATCTTCCCAGGCGGTATATCCAGCGGGCCGGGCATATCCATGCCGTCTCACCTCCTCGCTCCCCTATTCTCTTGCGCTTCCTTCCGCGCACAATCTTAAGCGCAGGCTTCGGCGCAATCTCCGATCAGCTTACGCGCCGACAAGCGGTATGGACACTCTGTTCCAATGGGGAGCCGCTTCGTCAGATACTGTCCGCTGTTTTCAGCTGGCGTTTTCTTTCGCTCGATATGCCCATGGTGAATCCCTCCATCGGTTCCGAGCATCAATACCCCATGTCCTTCAGAATCGCAGAAAGCGCTGTGAGCCTCTCCCCGATTAACTCGTCGTCCCTGCTTATGCAGTCTCTAAACAGCTTGATGTCCTCGTCGATCATGGGGTTTTCGGTACACACCTTAACAGTCATGGCATCGCCCTGCAGGCCTACCCGGCCAATGGTGGTCATGTCGGGGTCATAGAGCTTCTCGTAGCGATACGCCTCCATGAAGTGTTGGCGGGCTTTGCAGATAAGGAGCGCCAGATCGAGCGCCCTGTGCAGGGGCAGTTCCTCCGATTGCCTGGACCATTTCTCCCCGGTATGCCGCCATACCTTTGCTGATATCTCCACCTTGCCTCGGTCATTCCATTGGGCAAGACCCAACGACAGACCTTTGGCGTCCGAGTCATACGCACGCCTGCCGTCCACATGCTCATAGTCCTCAACCACGATCACGGGCTTGTGCTTAAGCGAAACCGGAATCTTCAATGCGCGCACCTCATCTCATGCTTTAGGTTAGTAGTTTACTCGTTTACTGCTTAAGTCAAACCCGCACGGCGAGGAATGTCAAGATGGTGCCCGGGGCCTGGGGCGCATGGCACGGCGCTCACGGCGAGGCGCGAGTAGGGATTGTAGGCAACAGCAGCGGGCCTATTGCCGGTTCGGGACTATCGGCTCCCAGGGCTCGAGTTCCAGCCTGTCGTGTGGTCGCTATCCATTACCCGGATCGCATTTGGCCCAACCACATTCTGGCTCATCCTATTCGTTTTTCGGCAGGTTTTTTGATCAACCTCCTCGGATCCTGGGTGGTTTGGCAGGTACGAGTTATCTGAATTCGCGTCGGCAACGGCGCCCCCTTTCTTCGGAGCCACGCCGGCAACAAATCCGCAGGCATAGGCGGGTAACATAATATGGATACGCGTGTCGGGGTTCTCGAGCGCGCCGGAAAAGGCCCTCAGGCAGCCCTTGATCTACTAAGAAAACCCATATTGGTCCGGCCCTCTTC
>DAOTAC010000149.1:0-6097 GCA_035382325.1 Bacillota bacterium
CGGTCTTCGCCGACACCACGGCCAGTTGCTGGGCGACTTCCTGTCGGATCGCTTCGTCTCCCAGAGCCATCTGCTGCTTGGAGTCGGCGTACAGCGCAGTTAGCTTCTGATCGCTGGCGCCGGCGCGAGCTGCAGCGTCATCCTGGATCTGTTTGAGTTGCTCCTCTATTGCCGCTGTTTTGGAAGCCAGCTCTGCATGCAACACGTTGTTGCGCTCAGCTTCGCCGGCAATCGCAGCCTCAGCCCATGCCCTGGCAGATGCGATGGCCGCCACTGCATCCTCTAGCTTCAGCGACAGCTGGCCTATCTGCGCCTTCTGCGCCTCATCCGCGCTCTTCAGCCCATCAATCGAAAGGCTCAACCTTGACTCAAGATCCTGGCGGGACTTGGCTTCGCCCGCTACAGCAGCCAGCGCGGAGGCCTGCACCGAATCGGTCTTCGCCGACACCACGGCCAGTTGCTGGGCGACTTCCTGTCGGATCGCTTCATCTCCCGCAGCCATCTGCTGCTTGGAGTCGGCGTACAGTGCAGTCAGCTTCTGATCGCTGGCGCCGGCGCGAGCCGCAGCATCGTTCTTGATCTGTTTGATCTGCTCTTCTATTGCCGCTGTCTTGTCAGCCAGGTCAGCCTGTAGCACCTTCGTTCCCGCTGCCCCACGCGCGACATCCTCCCTGGCGATGGCAGCGTCACCTGCTGCATCGGCAACCGCCTTCTCAAGCTCACTGAGGCGGCCGGTGACCACCGCCAGCTGTTCTCTGAGGTTGACAGAGAGCTCACGCACAACTCTCATATCATCATCGGTGAGCGTGGTCCGGCCCGACTCCACGTCGCGCAGAAGCCGCGCCGCCACAAACGCCAGCAGGTACCTGCTCACGTTGTCGTCCCCTCGGAACTGGCCCGACTCGTAAACACCCATGTATCCCTTATTCACCAGCAATGTCACGGCTTCATATGCCCAGTGGTCCTTGGGCACATCAGTGACCACAGCAGGCGCTGCTATGGCGGCCGAGGCCGTCACGGCGACTACGAGCACGATACTGACTGCGGTGAGCAACCGCTTTGATAGCACAGACATCCCTATCCCTCCTTGCCTTTCGACTCTTTTACCTGCTGATCTGCACCGTACAGGGCACCGGCGCCTCGGGGAGCGTGATTGCCCTGCCTGATGAATCCAGAAGAATCAGATCCTCTATAGACAGGACTGCGCTGCCATACTGCCCTGACAGGAAGTAAACCGTCGCGACGCTTCCCCAGACCTTACCGGGCTCGCCGACACGGCCGGCCATGCCCAGGATACGTCCTGGCACTGATCGCGAGTCGCCCTCCTCCCACGGCAACATGGTCTTCCCCGCCACTGCAAGGCCGCCCCTAGATACCATGGCCAGCCCTAGCAGAGCCCTATCGTAGCTTAGGTCGAACTTGAATGAATCGACACCTACGATGTTCGTGAGCATTACGTCCACGCGCACGATGTCGCCTGCCTTGACGCGTTCCTTCTCGGGCCTGAGCCACACCCTCGGCCTGAGCTCCGGCACTTGTATGGATGCGCTCGACGCCGACGGTGCCGCATTCTGGGCAGTGGCAGACGCAACTATCCTCTGCTCACCCGGCCTCGGTTCGCCGCCCAGCATCCATGAGATGTCTTGCCCTTGGTTGGGCTGCAAGCTGCCGAGCAAGAGCTCACGATGGTCTCCGCCTGACAGGGCGAAATCGCCCAGTGAATCAAGGCGAACGCGAACCCAGTTGGCGTCGGATCCGCCGGTGTTCTCCACTCTCACAGTCACCCTGGCCGGCCACGGATAGAGTCTCTCTTCACGAACCTGAAGCGCCTCCACGCGCCTGAGGCTAGCCAGCAGTCGTGGGGGCCCAAGGATCTGAATCTCCCTGGACACTCCATTGGGATCTGCGTTCTTGGCAGATACCGATACAACGAGATCAGCCCGTCCCACAGACGCCCAGGTGGCGATGACTTGCCACGCGACCTGGGCCGTCTGCCCAGGCTCTAGGTCGCCGATTGAGCGCGTATTGCTCTGGCCGCCCGCAAGTTTGCAGCCCAGGGGCAGGTCTAGCCGTGCAACAAGGTCATGAGCGGGCCCTTCGCCGGTGTTGTGCACGTAAGCCACGGCCAGGAAGGGTGCCGTTCCGTCAGACGACAGGCCGACCTCTGCAGGCGCCGTGATGCCCAGAGTGAGTTTGCCGGGAGCGAGTGTAATGCCGCCCAGACCGTAGTAGGTCACGCAGTGCCTGACCTCTCCCGGGGCCAACGCAGATGGGTCCCAATACATCGCAACCGCCGAATCCAGATCGGATTCGCGCGAACGGATGAACTCGCGTCCGGGCACGATTTCGGCGTCCCACAGGTTGTCGGCAAACGTGCCCCAGTTGGAAAAGGCCACGCGCGACGGCGGCGTCAGCTCGCCGCCTGCCATCGTGCCCTGGGACGTCACTGAAGGTTCGACCAGCGAGTCGAAGGCCTGCCAGTAGTCGGGTATTCCCGCCCCGGAAAGCATCGAGTCGCCTATCATTGCCTGATCTGCGGCGCGCAACGGGGCGCCGTCGTTTGCACCGAGCATTGTATCGATCAGCAGGCGCAATCCCACGGCGTGCGTCATCTGGCCCACGTTCTCCACAATGTAGTGAATCCTCGCAGTATCCAGGTAGCGTGTCGTAGGGCTCTTGACGAACGAGAGCTGCTGGGTGACTTTGACATCACCCAGGCGATATGAACAGACCACGCGGCCATCCCTGACCTCCACGGGCCCAACTACATCCCCGTAACGGCCTGTCCTGCCGGCGCGCCTGGTGGTCTTGCCTCCAAATACCCAGTCCACCCCGTCTACCTGCACAGTTGTGTAGGACGTCCATGGCAGCGGTCGCCCATATATGAGCGGCAGGTCATCGTCTGCCGGATTGCGCGGATCTCCTCCGGTAGTCTCTACGCCGAACCGCCCCGCCTCCTCAGGGCCTGGGTTGACCACAATCTTGATGAAATCATTGCTCATCTGGACGGGTGTGGGGCTCGCGGCCCCCGCGCCCAGGCCACACGCGCAGAGGGTGCACAGAATGGCGGCGATGGCTGCGGTAAAGCGGCGCGCCCGGCGCCGCTCGTTGATTGCTGAAGACAAGCTAGACACCTCCTCGTGCCGGCGATGATCAGAACCCGGTTACCGTATGTACGACGCGCGCTCGCTCTTGACCCAGATGTCCCCGGTGCCGCCGTCGTAGCCCACCCGCACATCGAGGTAGTAGGACTCAGCGCGACCTGAGGTGGAATCTTTCGCGAACCGCCAGGCGGTAGTGATAGCACTCCGTATAGCCTGGGTCATGGCGGGATCAGGCGGCGACTCCAGAAAGGATATGGATTCAATGGACCCGTCTGCACGGACCCGGATTCGCACCATAGCCTCGCCGCGGCCTCTCAAGTTCTGAACGCCCTTAGGAATCCAGACTCCGTGATCGCCGCCGCCTGTGGACAGCATCATGCTGCGCCCAGTAGGATCGTCGCCGGGGTACTCAGGTCGGGGAATCGTACCTACCCCATCGGGTTGCCCAGCCCCGGGCGATCTCGTCACTTCCGCAACCTGTGTCGCCGGCGACTCCGCGGCAGGCGACGGCGTCTGTTTCTGGACAGCTTCTGGAGTTGGTTCTGGAGTCAGTTCAGGAGTCGGTTCCGGAGTCGGTTTGGGCTCCGGCAATTTCGATTCCGGAGGGTCCTTAGCGACGACCGGAGAAGGGACCCTCCCCGCCGGGCTCGTCACGACTTCAGGCTTCTCCTGTTTCGGCGGTTCCTGCCTGGTCGGTTCGGGCACTGCCGCAACCTTGGGCTCGGGCTTCGGCGTAACTTTGGGCGCCGGCGCCGGGGTTGGCTTCACAGGCTCCGGCTTGGCAGGCTCAGGCGCCTCGGGTTTGGGCCTCTGGGCCACTTCCTGCACAACGACTCCCGGAGCAGGCGCCGGCGCGGCAGGCGCGGCCTCAATCGTCGTGATTTCGATCACACCTGCGATGTCGAGAGGGTACACATCCAAAATGGGCTGCTCCACATAAGGAACCAGCAGTATCACCGCAAGGTGAACCGCAATCGATATGAGCAGGCTCTCAAGGCTGCCCCGCTCTCGTTCACGGCCGCTCATCTCGTGCCACCGCCCGACCCGGCGGCACGCTCCACCGCCAGGGCCAGATGAACGCCGCCGGCCATCCTGATCGCATCTATAGTCTGGATAAGCCGCTCGTAGCTGACCGATCTGTCGGCTTTCACTATCACAACACGGCTGGGATTAGCCCGAAGCTGTGGAAGCAGAGCTCGCGTGAGATCCCCATCAGCAAACTGCCTCTCGTTGTAGTACAGCTTGCCTTTAGAGTCGATGGCGACTATGATGTGATCGCGCGTCAGATCGCTCGGGGTCGCAGCCCGTGGCAGCTCAAGAGGGACTCCGGCAGTCTCGGTCCTAAAAGTGCCGAAGACCATGAAGAACAAGACCAGATAGAACATGATGTCTATCATGGGAAGAATCTCGACCCGCGTTCTCCTGCGCTTACGATATTTCCCGAACATCGCCGCGCCCTCCCCCATCGCCGGCCGTGATCGCGAGGAGTTCCGCCGCCCGCCTGTCCATCTCAGCCACCTTGTCGTCAATGATCACCGAAAGCCAGCTGTATACCAGCATGAGCGGAGCGGCGACTATGAGACCGGCTGCGGTGGTTATCATCGCCTCGGCGATCCCTCCTGACAGCTGGGCCGGCGTAGTGAGCCCGGCGAACGCCGACAGAACCTGAAAGTTCTTGATCAAGCCCGTGACTGTACCAAGAAGGCCGAGAAGAGGCGCAAGAGTGACGATGCCGTCTAGGACGTTCATCTTCCTCTCCATCGCGTGTACCTCTTCTCGGCCTGCCATCTCAATGGCATCTTTGATCTCATTGTACGGCCTGCCGTAGTTGGATACGGCAGCACGGGCCAGCCCGGCCACAGGGCCTTTGGCAGCCTTAGCGGCCTGCATGGCTTCTACCGGGCGTCCTTGAGACATGTTGACCTTCACAGAGCGCATCAGCTGGTCCGATCCGGTGGGCATCAATACGAGTTGGATGATCTTCTGTATCGAGACGGCCATCCCCACGACTGAACAGACTATGATGGGGTACATGACCGGCCCACCAGCGGATATGTACTTCAGCATTGGAGCATTTCCTCCTTAACCTGCATCTGCGCCCTCTACATCCCTTTGGACGCACCCCCATTCTTCTACGTATTGCGCGAAATTCCTCTAGGTTTATCCGACTACCGCAGGTTCCAGCACCAGCTCACCGCGGGCAAATCTGCCAGCATCAAGCTTACTAACATCTATGGAACTGCTCCCAGTTGTGATCAGCTCGGCCATGATCACTCCCACG
The DNA here is from genome assembly GCA_035382325.1 of Bacillota bacterium. Taxonomy (GTDB): domain Bacteria; phylum Bacillota; class DTU025; order DTU025; family DTU025; genus UBA5389. The sequence continues at coordinate 5,386 of DAOTAC010000149.1, forward strand.
ATCGGAGCGAGCATGAAACCGTGGCCCGAGAAACCGTTGGCGTTGAAGAATCTCTCCACAGGCGGGCACTCACCCAGGATGGGCTGGGCATCGGGCGACCTGTCGTAAAGCCCCGCCCACTGACGCACCACGCGCAGCTGCGCCACAGGTGGGAGCAGCTGGCGCAAGCTCCGGGCCATGCCCTCCAGGAAATCGACTGAGGAATGGATCCTGTAGCCTCTGGGCTCCCCGGGCATGCCGATTCCCATGATGAAACTGCCGTGAGGCACCTGCTGGCAGTAGAAGTCGTGATGGAACGAAATCACCATCGGCCCCATGACCGGCTCAACCGGCTCAGTGATGAGAATCTGGTGCCGCTCGCCCCACACCGGCAGATCGATGCCGGCCATGGCGGCTATATGCCCCGAGTACGCCCCGGCGCAGTTGACCACTGTAGACGTGTTGATCCGACCGCGATCAGTCACCACGGCTCGGATCTTGTCGTTCTCTACCTCGATACCTACAACCTCCGTGTGCGTCAGTATCTCCACACCCAGACGACGGGCCGCACGCGCGTAGGCAAACGTGGTATGGAACGGGTTGGCATGCCCATCCTCCTGACAGAATGTGGCCCCAACCATCCCGTCGATGTTCAGGAAGGGCACTATCTTGAGAGCCTCCTCGGGGGTAAGGGTCTTCACAACAGCTTCTTCCTGGGCGCCAACGGCCTGGG
>DAOTAC010000150.1:0-6092 GCA_035382325.1 Bacillota bacterium
CCGAGATGCTGTCACGCCTGTGGAACTCGCGGTAACTGCCGTCGCCCGGATACCCCGTTTCCCTCGACCATACCTGCGCCGCGGTGACCTCATCCCGGGCAAACACCGACATTTGCGAGCCGGAGAGCGCGTACGGTCTGAGCGTGGCCATGCTAGGGCTCACGCAATACCCGGGAAGCGCACCCCCCGAACATTTAGCCTCAGCCCCGTATGCCTCCCTCGCCGCTCCTCCAGCGACCGCGTGCGTGTCGACTATGAAGTAGTCTATGCCGCACTCAGTCAACACCCGTTCAATAGCCCCCGGCCGATAGCCGCACTCTGGAAGCCACGCGCCTCTGGGCCTGACGCCGAAGTGGCGCTCGCACGCTTCGCAGCCCAGTCTCATTTGGACGCGCGCTCGCTCCTCTGATAGCAGCGGCAGGTAGGCGTGTGTCGCAGCCGTAGCCAGCAGCTCGATTATGCCGTGCGATGCCAGGCCGGCAATGGCGCCCAGTAGGTCGCCGCCGTAGTGGTTCGAGAACCTGTCCACCACGTACTCGTAGTACTCTGCGTATTCCGCAGCCAGCAGGGCCAGCCTGTCGTCATGCTCAGCCTCGTATCTCTCGGCGTCATGCACTGCGGCCTTCTTTCGCATTTCGGCGTATTCCAGAAACCGTGATTTCATGTAGGAATCTGCCAGCTGCTCAGCGAGAACCGGGGATAAACTAAGGGCGACACGAGGCTCGAACCCACCTGCCGACAACAGGTCAAGGATTGGTATGTATGTCTCGGCCATCGCCTCGAACACCCACTCCTCGCCGAATGGCCAAACCCCTGACTTGCGACAGTATGGGATGTGTGAATGAAGCACCAGGGCAAATGAACCGCAAGACGACATATGCCAAACCTCCCTCGGCATGAAGTATTCTTACCCAACCGCCGTGGCCTATCCCGGCGGGATAACCCCGGTTCACGCCGGATAGAATACCAGAGAGATTGCGTTTCGGTGTCGTGAGGAGGTCCTTTAGTGCACGGCTTGTGCGGCGAGGTGAATGCGTACCAGGTACCCGAGGGCTACGGCGAAACCCGGATTGTGCTGCAGGTTCGCGATCCGTTCTGGATGCACGCCTACTGGGAAATATCCAGGGAGACAGCGCTTGACCTCGCCCGCGAGCTCGGAGAGAGCATCTCGAGCAGTCGCCTCACTCTCAGGGTAAATGACATGACCATGCGCGACGAAGCCGATTGGGGCAAGCAAGTCGCGATCGACGTCCATCCCTTTGCGAACAACTGGTACATAAACGTATGCGAACCTGACACGTCATACTGCGTGGACCTGGGTCTGACACACAGCGCCGATGAGTTCCGGTTCATCGCACGTTCCAACGTGGTGCACACGCCGCGGGTGGGACCCTCAGAGGTCCGCGATGAGGAATGGCTTTCCATTCGTGCACTGGAAGCAGTTGCCCGGGGTCCCATGGTCTACACTGCGTCGCCCGGCATGCCGGCCCAAAGAATCCGTGCCGAGGAGTGGGCGCGGGAAATCGCTCTGGGCTCGGGAGGAGTAGGCGCGATTTCCAGCCCGGTTGGCCCGCCCGTGCCGACTCGCGCCCCGGAAATGGCCGGGCGCCAGTACTGGCTGCGGGCAGATGCAGAGCTCGTAGTATACGGGGCTACAGAGCCGGGATCTCAGGTAAGCGTGTCTGGCATGCCGGTGAACTTGGCTTCTGATGGGACCTTCTCGGTGAGGATCGCCCTCCCTGTGGGAGAACTCCCCATCGAGGTGGCTGCCGAGTCGGCCGATCGGCTGATGTCACGCCATATATCGTGGACCGTCGCTCGAACCGGACTCAAGGACGGCAGGTGATAGACGATGAGTGAACCCAAAGGTTACCTGGCAATAGTGCTACATGCTCATCTTCCTTACGTTCGCCATGCGCGCGGCGAGGCGTATTTGGAGGAGAAGTGGTACTACGAAGCTCTGACGGAAACGTATATCCCGCTGTACACGATGCTGGCTCGGCTGGCCGCAGAGGGAGTGCCGTACCGCCTCACAGTATCGCTCTCCCCTACTCTGATGTCGATGTGCCGGGACGAGCTTCTTCAGGAGCGCTTTTCCGAGTTTCTAGACGGCCTGTGTCGCCTGGCCGAGCTCGAGACATCTCGGACCAGGTGGCAACCGCAGTTCTGTGAGACCGCCAAGATGTACCTGGAACGGTTCCAACACGTCAGATCCGTATACAATGAGACTCTCAATCGCGATATCATCGGAGGGTTCGCGCGCCTTGCCCGCGAGGGCCGAATAGAGCTGATAACGACTGCAGCGACCCACGGCTATCTGCCGCTTATGGAAGTGTGTCCGTCTGCGGCCCGTGCGCAGATCATCGCGGCCGCCAACTACTACCGCAGCGTATTCGGAACCACGCCCAAAGGCATGTGGTTGCCGGAATGCGGTTACTACCCAGGCGTCGACGCATACTTACGAGAGGCCGGAGTCCGGTATTTCTTCACTGATGCGCACGGAATAGAAAACGCCAGCCCCAGGCCGAGATATGGCGTGTACGCGCCCATCTACTGCCCTTCGGGCGTGGCGGCGTTCGGGCGAGACATGGAATCTTCCAAGCAGGTCTGGAGCGCACATGAGGGATACCCCGGCGACTTCGACTACAGGGAGTTCTACCGTGACATCGCCTATGATCTCGACTGGGACTATATACGGCCGTTCATGGGCGGTTGCCCGGCGAGAACGCACACAGGCATTAAGTACTACCGCGTCACCGGGCGCACTGAACACAAGCAGCCGTATGTTCGGGAATGGGCCGTGAACAAAGCCGCCACACACGCGGGCAACTTCGTGTTCAACCGCGAGCGGCAGATCGAACACCTGGCATCAGTCATGGACACAAAACCGATAGTAGTCGCTCCTTACGACGCTGAGCTCTTAGGGCACTGGTGGTTTGAAGGCCCCGAGTTCCTGGAGTTCGTCATACGCAAGATCGCCTACGACCAGAACATCATCAAGCTCATTACGCCCGTAGACTACCTGGATGAGCGCGCACGCGCTCAGGTGTCCGTACCGTCCATGTCATCATGGGGCTACATGGGCTATAGCGAGGTGTGGCTTGCAGACTGCAATCACTGGATATACCCGCATCTTCACATGATGGCGCGTCGCATGAGCGAGCTCGCCCATGACTACGCTATGCCACAGCCCGATCTGATCCGACGAGCTCTCAACCAGGCCGCCCGCGAACTCATGCTTGCGCAAAGCTCCGACTGGGCGTTCATCATGAAGGCAGGCACTTGCGTGGATTACGCTGTAGGGCGTACGAAGAGCCACATATCCAGGTTCAACCGTCTCTACAACGATATTCGCAGCTCGGATGTGGATCATGAGTGGGTGGCTGACCTGGAATCGATCGACAACATATTCCCTGACATGGACTATATGATCTACTCGGCGTCGCCCATGGCCTCCGCGATCCTGGACACGTAAATGCCGGCGATCTCCTCCGCGATCTCCTGACTTGCCGCCTCGCTGTAAACGTGGAAGACCGGATCTTCAGAGTCGGGCAAGATGAGCGTCCAGCCCTGATCGGTATAGACCTTAATGCCATCCACTAGCTGGACTTCTTCGTTGTCGGTCTCCTCGATCAGATGCCGCATCACCCTGCCCTTCGATTGCCACGGGCAATCCACAAGGCGCCGCGTCATGAAGGATCGTGGCATTGCGCTCACCATGGACGAAAGCGGCATGCTGCCCTGCGCAAGCTGTTCCAGCAACACGGCTAAGGCGAAAAGGCCGTCCAGCATGGGCTGAAACTGCGGAACGCCGGCTTCGCCCATCATCACCCTGGCCTCGATAGCCTTCTCCATCATGGACCTGGGGTTGGCCTGCGACCGCACCACGCGCCCATTAAGGCCATTCGCCACCTTTTCGATGGCACCGGGAGCAGTGATAGGCACCACTACCGTTCCGCCCACGCGCGACTTGAGCAGTGCAGCGCAGATCAGGGACAACACGTCCTCATCACACACACTTTCGCCGCGTTCATTCACTAGCGCCAACCGCTCTGCGTTACGATCGAGCAGGACTCCTAGCGCGGCGTCTTCTGACACGACTGCGTCCGCGAGTTCAGCCATGGCCCACGCGCCCTGGAAGGCACGTGTCTTCTTTAGTGTGCAGCCAAGCGCACCGGAAATCAGGTTCATGACATCCCTCAGGTAGTCTTCATCGTATCCTGCCACAATGCGAAGACCTGCCCTCTTGATCGAGTCCGCATCAATGGCCCGTTCTATGGCATCCAGATACAGCGCCGTCATCCCTGTCTCCTTAAGTAGACCGCCGACACGGCTCGCAGCGGCTCTGCGGTAATCCTCGGTGAGCAAGGCATTCTCTATCTTGCGCTCCAGCGCCTTATCGATATTGATGCCCCGCGAGTCAAGAAACTCGATGACCGTAACATTATCATCGGCCGGCGATACTCGTGCATGCATGCCTCCGACCGCATGTAGCGCAGGCACTGCGTATCGTGCCACCGCAGTAGTCGCTTCGCCCAGATCGGCCACGGTCGCGCCGATTGACATGGCGCCGCAGGCCAAAGATGCCGTCGTCATCTTAGAAGCAGGGTGGACATCGCTCGACACTGTGACAATTCGCCCCTCGGGCAGGCACGAAGCATAGGCCGCGCCCAGGCGGGCGGCAAAGTCCGGAGTCACTTCTATGTTGGATAGCCCGGCTACGCCCAACCGTCCGAAGAGGCGCTTTGACCATGGCGCTCCCCACACGAGGCTGGCATTGACTTGCGATCCCCCGTCCACCACCTTGTCGGGCCATATCTTCACACCTGCCTTCACCTGAGCTCGCTCACCTATGGAGCTTCCCGAGCCGACAACTGCCCCCTCGAGCACGGTTGCACCGGCCTTCACGCTAACCCTGGACGCAAGAATGGCCGCATTTACCTGGGCGTTCTGCCCGACGAACGCGCCCGGCCACAATATAGAGCGGCGCACGGAGGAGCCGCCGGCCAATATGGACGCGGCTCCTATCACCGAATAGTCGCCGGCCACGGCGCCCTTCTCCACTCTCGCCCGAGGCCCGATCACCACAGGCGCCCTGAGAACCGCACCCGTTTCGATCTCGGCTCCCTCACCGATCCACACGCCCTCATCCACCAGTTCTCCAGGGATAGCCACGCGGACTCGTCCATCCAGAATATCCAGATGAGTGTTGCGGTACTGCTCCAGGTTGCCCACATCACACCAGTATCCTTCAGCCACGTAACCAAACATCGGATACCCATCGGCCAGGAGCCGCGGGAACAGGTTCTTGCTGAAGTCGAACTCTCGCGAAGCCTCGACCAGCTCCATCACATCCGGCTCCAGCACATAGATCCCCGTGTTCACGGTGTCGCTGAATACCTCTCCCCAGCTGGGCTTCTCCAAAAAGCGCGTGATACGGTAGTCGCCGTCTACTATGACCACTCCGTACTCCAGCGGAGTCTCCACTCGCGTGAGTACAATGGTCGCAGCCGCGCCCTTATGCCTGTGGAATTCTACGGCTGAAGCAAGATCGATATCGGTCAGGGCGTCGCCGCTAATCACCAGGAACGTGTCATCTAGGAAGTCAGCCAGCGCGCGCACGCTGCCCGCAGTGCCAAGAGGTGTCTCCTCTATGGAATACCTGATAGAACACCCGAAGGAGGCGCCGTCGCCGAAATGATTCTGGATGGTATCAGGCATGTAGCAGAGGGTGCACGCCAAGTCGCGGAAGCCGTGCGCCACAGCCAGGCTCACAACATGCTCCATCATGGGTCGACACGCCACCGGCACCATGGGCTTGGGGAGCGTACACGTGAGCGGGCGGAGCCGAGTGCCCTTGCCTCCTGCCATGATCACCGCTTTCACCTGGCCATCGCCTCCTCCTGCGCTGCAGCGTCGATTAGGACCTCGTCATACACATCGGTGGTTCTGCGAGCGATGGCCCCCCAATCGTATGTCGACAGCACTTCGCGGCGGGCAACCCCCGCGGCTTTTCTGGCTGCTTCCGGGCTATGCAGTACGTGCAAGACGGCATCAGCCAGCGAATTAGGGCTGCCCGCATAGAACTGCCA
>DAOTAC010000151.1:0-6009 GCA_035382325.1 Bacillota bacterium
ATATTGCCAGAGCTATCCTTCAGCCCTGCGATGTTGGGATGGTTCGACAGCTCGGCCACGAGTTCCGAGCCCAGGTTGAGGCCTGTGTTACCCGGCATGTTGTAGATGATCACCGGAATCGGAGACTCATCGGCGACCGCTCTGTAGTGGGCGGCCAAAGCGGCATTTGTCATGGCATTCTTGTAGAAGTGCGGCGGCAATACCAGCGCTGCCTGCGCACCGAGCTCTGCTGCCTTCCGCGTCAGCCGAATGGTGTCGCGTGTGGTCTCCTGCCCCGTGCCCGCGATGACCAGCTTTCGTCCTGCATTCGCCTGGATAACGGCCTCTATCAGGTGCACCTTCTCGTCCCACGACAGATAAGGCGCTTCACCATTCGACCCGAACACTACAACCCCGGCAAGCCCAGAACTAGCCCACCGCTCCATGTTGCCGCGAACCGCGTCTAGTGAGACCTCGCCGTCCTCGCCCAGCGGCGTCGGAATCGGAGCGAACACACCCTTAAGGTCCTTCCTGTCGATACCAGACATGAGCATGCCTCGCTTTCTCAATCGATGCAGCCCAATTGTATCGTACCTTGACTGAGTTCGCTAAAGCCAGACGCTTGGCGCCAAGTAGTTTCGGGCTCCACGCTCTCGATCATGCGGCCCCCACTGAACGAACCGTGGACGTCACTCATTGGCCCGCCAAGCGAGCTTACGAGATGCCGCCCACAGCGTAAGAACGGTCCATACGACCAGGAGACCAATCTCGAGCCAGGTTTGGGATGTGACGCTAACGGCCACTGATGCTCGTAGGGCGTTCGCGACATAGGTAGTCGGGATGAACCTCGACGTATACTGCAGAAACCGTGGCAGATGCTCTCCGGGAATGTACACCGGCGCGAGGAAGATAATGAGTGGATCGATTATCTGAGTAACAAGCCCAGCGGTCTGCCCGTCTCGGCTCAAGAAGCCCACAAACGCACCCAGGCCGGCAAGGGAGTAGCCTGCCAGAATGAAGATGATAATGGTGACTGGAGACGGGCGCATAGGCACCCTGAAGACGAAAACGCCGATCGCAAGAAGTATCGCAGATGAAGGAATCGAAAGTATCACACCCCGAGTTGCCAGGGCGAATATGAACACGGGCTTCGAAATCGGGAAGCTGGCATAGTACTCGAAGCTTCCCGCGTCTCTCATATAGCCAATGTTCTGGCCCAGAGTCAGCATAGCCGATGTGCACAGGGCGGTAGTTATGCTTCCTGTGATTATGAAGAGCAAGGCCTCCGGCGACCTACCGGTGAAAAACCACAGAAAGGCCATTGTGACCAGGGGGACAAACGACATCATGACTACGTACCAAAACCACTGCAATCGTAGTTGGTGAAGCTGGCCGTGCAACAGCCACCAGTACTCGCGGGCCAATTTCGCGAAACGTGCTATGCCCGATGTTGCAACGCCCGTTACTGCGATGCCCGACGCTGCACGAACGCCTGAGGTCGCGGGGTCAGCTGACTGTCCGTTCATGTCGCTCATCCCACCATTCTCCGGTCAATGCCTCATACACCGCATCCATGCTCACACCTGAGACTGTGAAGTCGTCGATGCCGTCCAGACCTTGTGTGTCGATGATGTGTGAAAGAACTTGCGAGGATTCCTCCGGATCGACCCGGATCATCCATCTGCCCTCGCCAAGCGGCTCGCCCCGAGCGGTGTCGGCCAAAAGCCATTCTGCGCCCGGCTTGAGCGACACGCGAATCTCGATTTTGCGGCTCACCATCCGCTTGAGATCACCCGGAGTGCCGTCTGCAATCACCGTCCCCCGGTTTATCACGACCGCCCGGTGCACGGCATGGTCAGCTTCGGCCACGTTGTGAGTCACCAGCATCACCGCCACACCTTCGCGCGCCTTCTCGCTCAGGAAGTCCCACACAAGCCGACGCCGCACTGGATCGAGGTTGCTCGTGGGCTCGTCCAGAATGACCAGCGGACGATATCCCATGAAGGTGGAAAGCAGAAGGACCATCTGCCCCTCTCCGCCGCTCAGACGGAGCATCAAGCTGCCTGACCGTGCCGCAAGCCCAAACCGTTCTAGGAGAGCGCGCGCCTGACTCACCGCATCCCGAGTACGCATCCCCCGCAACACACCCGCTTGCACCAGCACTTCTGTCGCGCGGTAGCTGGCCAGCATAACCTGGCGCTGCGCGTGGTATGCAGCATAGACCGGCGCAGCGCCAGGGTTACGCACAACATCGTGTCCCGAGATGCTGATCGAACCACTCGTGGGGCGAAGCAGGCCCATGATCTGCCTGACTAATGTGGTCTTGCCGGCGCCGTTAGGGCCAAACAGCCCAAGGACCTCCCCCGGGGAAACCCGCAGGTTCAGATCTCGATTGGCGACAACACCTGTGGCGCCATACGTCTTGCAGAGGCCATCCACAACACAGGCGTGATCCATCGTTTTCCGCCACCCCCTTCTACTGCGCCGAGGCTCGCGGCGTCCACGTTCGAGCGCTTACCCCAACAGCGGAAGATACGTGCTCGCCTTAACCTCGTGCGCCAGCCGAGCAGCTCTTGCAGCCCTCTCGACCAGCTGCCCCTCGTATGCCCGACCGATCCCGTCCCAGTTCATCGTTGGGCGGCGACGGGGCGCCCGGCTTACCTCTACCTTCACGTTTGCTATCGTGATGATCATGATCAACACCTCCGTTTGGGTCGAACCTCAATATTATTGATATCGTCATCAATATATTAAATTGCGTGCTGCAGAATGTCAAGTGCTCCTTGGTTCGATTTGGCGTCAAATCGTACATGTGGGTGACTGCGTTAACCCGGCATGCGGTAGCCGCGGGACGCAAATGGCGGCTTAGCTCTACACGTTACCGGCATTCCTGAAGAGGCCAGGGCATGAAGGTTGAATCGTCGCGAATTCATCGCTGTTGGGACGGGGGCCTAGCGGTCTGGAAGAGAGGGGGCGCATGTAGGGATCATAGGTAACGACGGCGAGCCCATTATCGGCTTTGGATCATGTGTCTCCAAGGCCCGAGTTACAGCCTGTCGTGCAGCCGACAGGTCTGGCGGAAAACCTGTCGTCTACCCGACAAGTTGCTTTCAGTCCGCGTCTGTATGCTCTCGTCTGCCCGCGGCATCTTGTCGCATTAGCGTTTTCATCTTGACACAGGGGCCGGACGGCAATCCTGCAGTCAGGTCGGGATCCACTAGCGACATGACGTCGTGAAGCCTCGCTTCATCCAATTCCTAGCCCGTAGTAAGCGGAGATAGTGAAGGCTCAGAACAGCTCGTCCAGGAGTATGTAGTAGTCGACCTTCCGCCAGTCCACCTCGCCCAGGCCGTATGCCTCGAAGAAGAGGTCGACCAACAGCTCGTCGCCTGTGTTGTGCCTTATGCTTCTGGCCGCTAGAGCCAGATCAGTGTACCTGTCAGCTATGCCGGCGCGTCCAAGATCGAGAAATGCGCTTACTGCGCCGTCTTTCAGCATGATGTTCGGCAGACAGTAGTCGCCGTGGGTGAAAACCAATTCCTCATCGTTGGGCCTGGTCGCGACAAGTTCGCGGTAGATGTCCATCGCGCTTCTGCCCTTGTTCGCGCCTTCAAAATCCCCCTCGTCCACTAGCCCCGAGTCTATCCTGGCTCTTGCTTCGGCAAGCTTCACATCGAGTCGCATGTCGAATGGGCAAGCCGAAATGTTTACACCATGAACCACATGCAGTGCCTCGGCCAGTCGGCTGATCACCTGTTCCGACTCTGTTGTCTGCACCTCGTCTTCGGCGCTAGAGCCCGGCGTCTCAGTCATGAGCAAGTATTGGGTCAGCCCTTCCTGCGCGAAGCCCAGCACTCGGGGCACAGGAAGTCGCGAATTCAGCCACTTGAGCACATCGTGTTCGCGACGCAGGTCATCGTCTTCCACCGCCTTGAGGATCTTCAGATAGGCGTTCCCGCCTCCCGCCAAGCCCTGAACGCGGTAAACCGCCGAGGCTGAGCACCCCACAGTATTGCGTGACAGTATGCCGTTTCCGATGATCTCCGCGATATCCGCGGGCATCGATAGCTCAGTCAAGATGGATCACTCCCGATTTCTACTCCAGTATGGAACGGTGATCAAGGCCCGCACCGATCCAAACAGGCCGGCTGTGAATGCCACAGGCGACACAAGGGTTCACCAATGAGCATGGCCAGATTCGCGATCTCCCACTTGATCTCCTCTCTTGGCGAGTAGGGAGTGCGTGCAGGTTTTGTGGGCAATAGCAATTGGAAAAGCGGGTAGACATCGCCACGCGGGATGGTGAGCCGGAAAATGACCTCCTCCCCGATCATTGCGGCGGGTCATTGGCTGAGGGGGTCATGCTCACGTCGCTGGAATGGCTGTTTAGCTGGTCTTGGCATCATGGCTGTCGGCAAAACGGCTGGAGCTGGGATATCGTCGCTTTTTGCCATCAGTTTCGGAGATACCCGCAACTTTTGAGTACATCGATTTCGAAGGGCCACCTGACTGCCTCCGAATCACGAAAATCGGGGGGTATCCGACGGATTTGGGTAGTGAAGCAAGCGGGCGGGCCGACATAATATCCCACCGAATGGAACTATTCGGGAAAGGCGCGCAAGGCGTGGCGCGGCGTGCCAGCTATTCGCCACTAAATAGGCGATCTCTTGCCTCGAGGGCTCCTCTTGCGGGGTCGACTCGCCCCCCGCGGACCCCGGCCCAAATCGATGTACTCAGGAATTGCGTTTTTCGCCGAAAGTAATGTTAAAATGTGACCGTATCTCTAGCTGGATACCCCCGGGGGTATATCCCTGAGCCACAGCAGTCATCTTTCCCTGCCTCAGCACGCCCCCGGATGTACTCCTGGATTCGTTCCTGGCCTATTCCTGGACCTACCCGCGCGTCTATCGCCGGACCCCTGGTCTCGGTGCGATTCCAACTGCTTCCGCTGTGGCCCCGGCGAGACCACCCGCCTGAATGCAGGGGATCTGCGACCCCGGAAGCCACAATCCCTACACGCACCCGCGAGTAGGTGCGTACTTAACATGAACAGCCTTGTGTTGGGCGAAAGGGTTCGCACATGAGCCGGGTCGGCCCTATGATGCCGCGACCAAGTCCTGGGGCCCAACCGATGTTGCAGAACGCCCAAGTCGGGCGCAAGCCCTCTGGACGCAGTGCGATAACAGGTTGTGGTGATGCTGATGATAGCGTCCTCACTCAGAGCCGTGATGATCACTACCGTGCTTGCATTGATCGAACCGGCGGGCATATCGCACGGTCTCTTCCGCACCCTGCCGAAATATCCTACGGTTGAACGCGATCTGGGAAGACTGAAGGATGTTCTGGCCGTTCTAGCTGGGCCTGCAGACATTTGCAGTCTCCCAGGCCGGAAACGGAGATTTTTCGCCGTGTGAGTGCAGAAAATCTCCGCCGTGCTGGTTTCGGACCGCTATGCTGCCACAGAACGCCAGTCGCCGCGTCATGTTAGCGCCAGTAATAGCCGTATCTACCCATCTGCATGCACCTGTCCCATATATGAGCGCCCCAAGGCGCCTCGCCTGCTCCTGCATGCCGCTTATTGGCGGGCTTTTAGTATAATAAGTAATCTAGGCGGACCCACCCGGAAGTTTTTCGCCGTGTGAGTGCAGAAAATCTCCGTCCAACGGCTCCAAAGGGGAGAAAAGCTGCCCCCGATACCCCCTGTAGGTATCCACCATCGCGCCGCGCCGAAATCGATGGGTGAGGGCTTGCTGGCTGGTCCCTCCTGAAGTACGAGCTCCCCCTCTTCCACCCGACTCTCCCTGCTGGTTTTCTCCTTCAGGCAGACCGGGGTTGAGGGGGAGGCATCGCCTTTCTGACCGCTCGGTAAGCTCGTACCAGGCTCAATTGGAGGGGCTGTTCAGAAGGTCCATTACTATGCTGCATATGTCGGTCACCGAATGCGCCGCCCTGAGGAGCTGCTGAGCCTTTTCGCTCCGCGCTCACGGACCGTATACGATCAAGGGCACGAACACATCCGAGTCCAGGTCG